>NZ_JAMZBE010000311.1:0-1115 GCF_024158645.1 Halomonas sp. 707B3 | reverse complement strand
CCAGTTCATACCGGCCTGTTGCTGCCAGACCTCCAGCGGTTGATGACGAGACAGTTGCTGCCCCAGGCCATGCCAAGGGGTATCGCCAACGTAAGCCATTTGTTCAACGAGATGTGCCATGAGTCATTCTCCAGACATAAAAAAAGCGCCGACCAAAGGCCAGCGCGAGAAAGTGAATAAGCGGATCATTCGCCCCACACAGGGCGAACAACGATGGGTTAAGCGTTAGGTGCTAAAGGCGGATAGACGTCGCGGTAGGTGCAGCCGCAAGACAAGCATAACCATGGTGTCCCGCTACCTACTGGCAGCCACTGCTCAAACAATGAGGTGGCGATGCGCGAGCCGGTTTGACCACCAGCCACGGCCCCCATCATGGCGGCAGGCAGTTTTGCCAATGGAAAGCGAGTCACAGTTAGCGGCAGTGGGCCGGTGATGGCTGTCGCTCTCCATGCGCCAATAGCACCGCCGATCAAGGTGCTGCCCACCACGCTCACGCGTTGGGCAGTCTCCAGGTTCAGCATGCGCGTTGATGCACAACGTTTACAGGGTGGGGGCATATTGAAGCTCCTATGCAGAGGAAAAAGTTTCCAGTGGGGTGGATGCATAGGAGTGATATAGGCCGAAATTTTTTGGCTTCTTCTTGGCACGTCAAATAGCTGCGGTATTTAATTAAGCGCAGTGCGACATTTTTTGTCGCATGGCAGATAGATAATCCTGTCCATTGTTTAAGCAGTTACTAGTTTCGGGCATGTGCCTACATCACAGGTGATTAGCACTTGTACAGTCGACTCTGTCTACTGATGAGAAATGTGTCGCCTTCATTTCAGGTTGAGCCCACATAGCCTAATAAACTTGAAATTTTCTTCAAGTATTGCTGAAATCGACCGACATTAAGTTATATTTGTCATATTGAGCAAGGAGATAAGTACAACCAGAGCAGCGGTTGAGCGCACAAGGGCAGTCTAATCACTTGGGCCGACTGTTTAGTTTTTTATATGGCACCTAGCTGAAAAAATAGGGTTCTTCGTCACTTCACGTGGATTTGGCCTGATCGAATAGGCGGCCCACCGGGCTGCCAATCAGGTAGATCATGGCGATAAAGTTGGCCTCGTTCC
>NZ_JAMZBE010000310.1:0-1133 GCF_024158645.1 Halomonas sp. 707B3 | reverse complement strand
TGCGAACAGACACAACTGCTGATCCTTGATCCGGTTTTCCATGTCACCCCGGGCACAGTATTGCTCGTAGTAGAGTTTAACGCCGTCGTCGTAACGGGAACTGATAATGAACCTGGGGTTGGCACCCAGTTCGCCTTCCTCCAGACGCGCGATCACCCAGCGGGGGTGTTTCCAGGTTCGGGCCTGGTACTGGAACCGGTAGGTGGCGGAGACTTTTTCACCCAGTTCGTTGTGAGCCTTGCGAACCAGCATCGAGGGTACGTCTACCTCCTTGAGCAGCCGGCTGTTCTTGCTGATGCCGACCAGATAGTCCACGTTGTTCCGGTCGCACCAGCTCAGCAATCGGGGACGGTAAAAGCCGCTGTCACCCCGGAACACGATGCGGGTATCCGGCCAGTACTGCCGGATGAACTTCACCAGCAGGGCCAGAATGGCCCAGCTATGGCGGCTGTCGCTTCGATTGCTGGTGCGCAGGTAGCTCACCAACAGGTGACGGCCGCAGAACACGTACAGCGGGAAGTAACAATGGTGATCGTAGTAGGCGTTAAAGAACTTGCCGGGCTGGTCGCCATGCACCGGAACGTCGGTGCCATCGAAGTCCAGCACGATTTCCTTGGGTGGGGCGTCGTGCTGCTCAATGAAGTGATGCCACATCAGTTCGTGGGCCTTGACCACGGCCTGCCGGTCCACGCGCTGCTCCATTCGGCACAGTGTTGATTTGCCCGCTAGAATGGCCGCTTCGCCAGTCGCGGTCTGAAGTGCCTGGTCAGCGCGTAACGTTTCGTGATCGTTCAGATCTTCGTATCCGGCGGCTACGCCAAAGACCCGTTGCCGGATCATGGTTTGAAGCTTGTGGCGAACCAGTACCGGATTACGGGCATCGTCCAGCACCGTAGCCAGGCGCTGAGTGAGCTGGTGTTGGTTGTCGACTTCGCGAAGCAAAAGCAGGCCGGCATCGGAGGTGATATGACCACCGGAGAAATCGGCTTCAATTTGACGGCGAGACAGTGGCGAGAAGGTCAGTTTTTCAGGTACCATTTTGGATAGCGGCTGTTGGTGCTTGGTGAACGGTGTAAGGTCCTGAAACTATAGCACTTTCAGCCGCTTTCTTTTATCCCCTCATGAGAAATCCG
>NZ_JAMZBE010000309.1:0-1166 GCF_024158645.1 Halomonas sp. 707B3 | reverse complement strand
CGTATCATTCCTCTGTTGGTTGTGATCTTGGCGGTGATCAACCAACAGGATACGCCACCCCTTCAGCCTGCTTCCATACACCAGAAATCACCATAGCTCAGTGCAGAGTGGTTGGCCCGTAGGTGCTCTATTAGCTGCAGGTATGACCTCTCTGTTACTGCCCATTGTGGGCTGGCGTGGCAGTTTCTTTGTTGCTGCTTGCGCCTCTATCATTGTTATCGTGATGGCGGTCAAGTTGCCTGAATCGCCTGTGTTTGCGGCTATTAAAGAAGTAGAGCGCCGGCGTAAGTCTGGAGACGCAGAAGGCGCAGCAAAGTTGGCTGCTGAGCAAGATATTGAGGTCAATACTGGCAATAATTTGGGCCTGAAGGGCGTTTTTTCACCAGAACTGCGCCGTCATACTATCTCTCTATCATTGGTCTGGCTCTTCAGTTGGATGGCTATTCAAGTCTTCGCGGTGCTGGGGACCACAGTGCTAGTGGAAGCAAAGGGAGTTAGTTTTGAAAACTCTCTTTACGTTTTGATTCTGGCTAACGCGGTTGGATTTGTAGGCTACCTAAGCCATGGCTGGATGGGCGATCGTATTGGTCGGCGTAATACCGTTTTAGTGGGATTCCTGCTAGGTGGTTTGGCTAGCATCTTCATGTTACTTGGCCCGGCTAATGACAGCTTTATCTACATGATGTATGCAGTAACACTATTTTTCTTGCTTGGTCCTTTCGCTGCCATCCTGTTTTACATGGGCGAATCTTTCCCTGCGCACGTTCGTGGTACGGGTGCTAACGTGGCCCATGTCATGGCGCCGGTAGGCGCAATTATTGGCTCAGGGTTAGTTTCCATATTACTGACTATTGGCGTCAGTATGATTTGGGCAGCGATTTTGGCGGGCTCTTTGCCTCTAGTTCTCAGTGGCGTATTGATGTTCGGTACGCGTCACGTTGATCACCTCGAAAATGATCCTATAAAGGAGGCAATGGCATGAGTTTATTAGCGCGCGACGATGGTTTGGAAGGCAAGGTGGCCATCATTTCCGGTGCCGCTAGCGGCATAGGCCAAGCCCTAGCAGTCTCCTGAATCCGTGAGACCGGCCCCCGGAAGCACTTCTAACCCACTGACCTGCATGGCAATATAGCCATTATCGCCATTCACCCAGACAGTGCCATGCC
>NZ_JAMZBE010000308.1:0-1175 GCF_024158645.1 Halomonas sp. 707B3 | reverse complement strand
GGCGCAGGCTGCAACGCCATATGCATCACCCGCTTCAGGCCAATCAGATCGAACTCTCCATTGCCCATAGCGCGCCGCTGTTTGACGGCAGCTTTGACGACCTGGGTGCCGATAGCCATGCGCCCATGGCGTGGTCCCCGCTGGCGGGCGGCCAACTGATGCAGGGCGAGGTGAGCCGCGTATTGAACCGTTTAGCAGGCGAGCTTAACAGCACCCCCGGCGCGCTGGCGCTGGCATGGCTGCGCACCCTGCCCGGCCGCCCGGCACCGGTGGTAGGCAGCGTGAAACCAGAGCGTATCGCCGATATGCTGAACGGCCCGGAAACGCTGCCCAGAGAAGCCTGGTATGAACTGTTGGAGGCCGCCCGCGGCCACTGCGTCGCTTAGTACGCCCACTCAACATTAATGCTAATAATGACAAGGAAAGACCTATGACGCCGGTGATTGCTTTCGGTGAAGCCTTGATTGATATGCTTTCGAGCCGCTTGGGCGATAACACAGGGCCGGAAACCTTTACCCCCTACGCTGGCGGCGCGCCCGCCAACGTGGCGGTGGCCTGCGCGCGGCTCAACGTGCCCAGCCAGTTTTTGGGCATGGTAGGTGACGATACCTTTGGGCACTTTCTAATTCGTGAGCTGAAAAGCCACGGTGTAGATACCCAGGGCGTGGTGCTCACCAAAGAGGCGCGCACGGCGCTGGCGTTTGTTTCCCGCGACAGCAGCGGCGAGCGCACCTTCGATTTCTACCGCCCACCGGCCGCCGACCTGCTCTACCGCTTGGAACACCTTCCCCACGGCGTGTTCGAGCAGCCCGCCATCGTTCACCTGTGCAGCAACAGCCTGACCGACCCCGAAATTGCCGAGACCACTCTCGCGATTGCCGCCATGGCCAAGCGCGCAGGCTGCCTTGTGAGCGTGGACGCCAACCTGCGCCACAACCTATGGGCAGAGGGCGCTGCGGATACTTGGCTGGTCACCGAGCTGATCGACAGCGCCGAGCTGGTGAAAGTATCTCTCGAAGAGCTGGACTACCTGCGCGGCGACCACCCAAAGGAGGCGTGGCTCGCCGAGCGCATGGCCGCAGGGGTGAAGGTGATTGTGATTACCGACGGCCCCAATAATGTGGTACTCAAAGGCATCGGCATTGACCAAACCGTGACGCCGCCCAGCGTCACGG
>NZ_JAMZBE010000307.1:0-1201 GCF_024158645.1 Halomonas sp. 707B3 | reverse complement strand
TGTAGTGGCATAGTGAATTTGGCCACCTACTTAGAGGTGCTAATATGCACCAAGACATCACTAGGTGGCAGCATGGTAACAAGACCAAAACGTAACTTTAGCCCTGAATTCCGACTCGAAGCAGCACAGCTAGTCGTCGATCAACACTACACGGTTCGTGAAGCGGCTGAAGCCATGAATGTGGGGTATTCGAGCATGGATAAATGGGTTCGTCAGTTACGCCAAGAGCGTGATGGCCAAAGCCCTAAAGCAACGCCCATGACACCCGATCAGCTCAGGATTCGCGAGCTTGAAAAGCGCATCCGTGACATTGAGATGGAAAAAGACATCCTAAAAAAGGCTACCGCTCTCTTGATGTCGGACTCCCTGAACACTTCTCGCTAATCGAGAAACTCAAGACGAGCTACCCGGTAAAAAAACTGTGTGACGTGTTTGGCGTGCATCGCAGCAGCTTTAAATACTGGAGACAACGTTCAAAAAGACCTGTGTGTGCCACGAAGACTAAGGAAATAGCCAAGGTCAGAGAGCTCTTTCGCGAGAGCGAAGGCTCTGCAGGGGCGCGCAGCATCGCAGAGATGGCGACAAGGCAGGATGTGCCGTTAAGTCGCTATCGCGCTGGCCGCCTGATGGAAAAGCTTGGCCTAATTAGCTGCCAAGTGCCTGGGCACACCTACAAGAAAACAGGTGATGAACATGTTGAGGTACCGAACCACTTAGCGCGTCAGTTTAACGTTGAGGCGCCCAACCGCGTTTGGTGTGGCGACGTCACATATATCTGGACTGGCAAACGCTGGGCTTATCTAGCCGTTGTCATGGACTTATTTGCTAGGAAAACGATTGGCTGGTCGATGTCGTTATCGCCCGATAGCGAACTCACCAGCAGCGCATTGAAAATGGCTTATGAGAGCCGTGGGCGGCCAAAAGGGGTTATGTTCCACAGCGACCAGGGCAGTCATTATACGAGCCGTAAGTTTCGTCAGACACTCTGGAAATGCCAGGTAAAACAAAGCCTAAGCCGACGTGGTAATTGCTGGGATAATGCGCCAATGGAGCGTTTCTTCAGGAGCTTAAAGGTTGAATGGGTGCCAACGTATGGCTATCGCTCATTCTTGCAGGGGCAGCATCATATCGTGAACTATTTAATCGGGTATTACAGCCAGCTTAGGCCTCACCAGCATAACGGTGCTATGAGTCCGAACCA
>NZ_JAMZBE010000306.1:0-1208 GCF_024158645.1 Halomonas sp. 707B3 | reverse complement strand
CCATTGTGCTACTGATGCATGGTTTTTCACCTGACCGCATGCGCGGCAACTTAGCAGCCTTTTTTGTCCTGACCTCTCTATTAACCCTGCTGACGCTGGCGCTGGCAGGGCAGATCAGCGTTTGGCATTTCAAGCTGGCGCTTACCTTTCTTCCTGCTGTCTTACTGGGCAATGCACTGGCCGATACCATCGCCCATCGATTGGATAAACAACTGCTGCAGCGCTTGTCATTGGGGTTATGCACCCTCGCAGCGCTTGGCTTACTGCTATAGGCGAAGCAGCCGAACAAAAAGTTTGGCTGTTTTTTTCGATGTCATAAAGATGTCATCGAAGCAGTGCAAAGTACGTCATGCGAAGGCCAGAACCCTACATCGACAGGAGTATTTCGCATGAACCGTATTCTAAAAACCACCGTTATCGCGGCGGCTGTAATGAGCGTTGCCGGTGTGGCACAAGCACGTGACCAGATTCGTATCGTCGGCTCCAGTACTGTTTATCCGTTCGCCAGCTACGTTACTGAAGAGTTTGGCGCGCTGACCAACTTCCCGACGCCGGTTATCGAGTCTACAGGTTCTGGCGGTGGTATTCGTCTGTTCTGTAACGGTGTTGGCGAAGGTACGCCGGACATCACCAACGCGTCTCGTCGCATGAAGCTTTCTGAGCTTGAGCGCTGCGAAGAGAACGGTGTAACTGATATCACCGAAGCGAAAATCGGTTCTGACGGTATCGTTCTGGGCTTAGCCGCTACTAATGAACCGATCGACCTGACGCTTGAGCAAATCTTCCTGGCGGTAGCTGCACAGGTGCCGGTAGACGGCGAGCTGGTAGAAAACCCCTACACCAACTGGAGCGACATCGACGCTTCTCTGCCGGATCGCGCCATCTCTATCTATGGCCCGCCCAGCACTTCTGGTACCCGTGACGCGTTCGAAGAGCTGGTCATGGAAGCCGCTTCTTCCGAGATGGATATCTATGGTGAAGAAGGTTACACCGACATTCGTACCGACGGCGTTTATATCGACGCGGGTGAGAACGACAACCTGATCGTTCAGCGTCTGGCGGAAGACACTGGCGCCTTCGGTATCTTCGGTTACTCCTTCCTGGTCGAAAACCCGGACACCATCATGGGTGCGACCATTGGCGGTGTTGAGCCTGAAGTAGAAGCTATTAGCTCTGGTGAGTACCCGGTTGCTCGTTCACTGTGGTTC
>NZ_JAMZBE010000305.1:0-1221 GCF_024158645.1 Halomonas sp. 707B3 | reverse complement strand
ATTGATGAGCTGCCGGAAGAAGCAACCGACCACCCGGGCATGCTCTACGGCGATCTGCCGATTCCCCCAGAATTAGCTCCTGGCGAGCGCCTTGATGGGTTAGAAATTCAGGCCGTGCTGTCACGCAACGCCCAGTCTCGCGTTTACCGAGTTCGTGATGTGCATAGCGATCGCGTGATGGTGATGAAAGCACCCAGCCCGGAGCTTTCACTGCGTAACGCCTATTTAGAGCACTTTTTACTGCAGCAGTGGGTGGTGGAACGGGTGAATTCGCCCTTTGTGGTAAAAGTCATGGAACCCTCGCGCCCACGTCGCTACCTATACTACCTCATGCAGAACGTAGAAGGTGAGACCCTGCGCCAATGGGCCGAGCGCCACCCGCAAGCGAGCCTCGTCCAACGTCTCGATATTGCCAATCAGTTAGGCAAGGCAGTTCAAGCGCTGCATCACCGCGATATTATCCATCAGCAGGTTACGCCAGATAACGTGCTGATTGATCAGCATGGAAAGGTAGTGCTGGCGGATTTTAGCGCCTGCCACATGCGTGAAGTGGATGGCCATCGTCACTCAGGCGAACTGCTTCGCCAAATCGGCTTTAATGAGCACACGGCTCCAGAGTACGCCCTGGGCGACAGTGTGGGGCGACGCAGCGATCAGTACTCGCTGGCATCCACGGTTTATTGGCTGTTAACCGGAGAACTGCCCTATACCTTGACGCCGAATAAGCTGCGCTGTCATACCGATTTAGAAGAGCTCAGCTACCGTAGCGCCCGTACCACCAACCCGGAGATTACCCCCGCGTTGGATGAAGCGCTGCGCCGAGCGCTGGACCCACAGCGGCCGCTGCGCTTTAGGCGCATGTCGGAGTTTCTTCACGCGCTACGTATCCCGTTAGGACGGATGCCTCAGCGAGAAGAGCCACGGACGGAGTCTCGACGCTTTTGGCAAGGCGTGGCGGGCATTTTGCTTTTGCTATTGGTGCTTTCCTGGCTGCTGCGTTAGGAATGCGTCCAGTAGTCAACTCTATTCAGGACAGGACACTGTTATCAAAACGCTCTCGCAGAACGTGTAAACGGGATATTGAAGACGGAATTTCTCTTGGTTCAGCCAGGAGATGTTTGTCAGGCACGTACGATGGTGAATGAGTCCGTCGAGATTTATAACAGTCAGTGGCCACACCTAGCGCTGAAATACAAAACGCCCAATGCAGTGCACTGGGCG
>NZ_JAMZBE010000304.1:0-1228 GCF_024158645.1 Halomonas sp. 707B3 | reverse complement strand
TATGATTTTTTCTTCATTGATGTTGTCGATCTTGCCATGGTTCACCTCATCGTAACGTATGACGTTCTTGAGGTGTCCACCGTTACTGGGCAGGATCAAGGTGGTTAAATTTGAAATCACCAACACCGGCAATTTAGAGCATGAATTTGTGATTGGCAGTAAAGAAGCCCATGAAGAGCATCGAAAAATGATGCTAGACATGGCAAATGGCGAAGGTCATGACATGTCAAACATGTCACAAGGTGAAGGCCACGATATGGCCAATATGAGCATGGCAGGCGTCACAATTGCACCTGGTGACACCGGGACTCTATTATGGAGTGTTCCTGATAATACTAACGAGCTAGAGTATGCTTGTAACATTCCCGGCCATTACGAATCCGGCATGTACGGCAATTTTACTTTCTAATCTGACGTTTACCCATGAAACTGTTGCTACTCGAAGATGATGATTTGCTGGCAGAAAGCTTGGCAGAGAGTCTCAAGGACAACGGTTACCTTGTCGACTTGGCCGCTTCATTGAAAGCGGCCAAGTCGCTAATGGCAACCGAGCATTACGAGCTGGCTATCTTAGATCTCGGTTTGCCCGATGGCTCGGGACTAGATCTACTAGCCCAGTGGCGCAAGCAAAAACGCAGCACGCCTATCTTGATCTTGACGGCGCGCGATACTTGGGAAGATAAAGTCATTGGTCTTGAAACGGGTGCCGATGATTACCTAGCAAAACCCTTCCATGAAGCCGAGCTTATGGCCCGTTTGAAGGCACTGCTGCGCAGGCAGTCTGGTCAGTTATCTCAAGTTGTGACGCTCAATGGCGTATCGCTGGATGAAGCAGGTCAACGAGTATGCCTAGAGGGAGAAACTTGGCGTTCGCTAACGGCGACAGAGTTTCGATTACTACGCTACTTAATGCTGCATCCAGATCGCATTCACTCCAAAGAGCAGTTATTAGAGCAGCTCTATGCCCTGGAACAGGATGCCGCCGCACCTAACTTGGTCGAAGTCTATATCGCTCGTCTGCGCCGTTATCTAGGCAAATCAATTATCCAAACTCGCCGCGGCCAGGGGTATTTCTTTGCTTCACATTGATCGGCGCAGTTTACGTTTTCGACTACTCGCCTGGCTAGCCCGGATTTCTCATGAGGGGATAAAAGAAAGCGGCTGAAAGTGCTATAGTTTCAGGACCTTACACCGTTCACCAAGCACCAACAGCCGCTATCCAAAATGG
>NZ_JAMZBE010000303.1:0-1234 GCF_024158645.1 Halomonas sp. 707B3 | reverse complement strand
TGAATCGCCCCGGATATTCTAGACACCCGTTAGGCTCTTAAAGTAACGCCTTTCATACTCAACCGGTGACAAGTTATCACTTGTGCTGTGTCGGCGCTTTGGGTTGTAAAACATTTCAATGTAATTGAAAACGTCACGTCTAGCCGCTTCGCGTGTTGAATAAATCTGTCGCTTGATTCGCTCTCGCTTGAGAAGTTGAAAGAAGCTTTCAGCAACGGCGTTGTCATGACAGTTACCACGTCGGCTCATGCTGCCTACCAAGTGATTTGCTTTCAGAAAGCTTTGCCAGTCTCCACTGCTAAACTGGCTTCCTTGATCCGAATGCACCATCACCGTTCCTTGTGGCTTGCGTCGCCAGACTGCTGATAACAAAGCATCCAATACCAACTCCGTAGTCATGCGAGACTTCATCGACCAGCCAACCACTTGACGGGAAAACAGGTCGATAACTACTGATAAGTAAAGCCAGCCTTCGTAAGTGCGGATGTACGTGATGTCCGTCACCCAAGCAATATTTGGCGCTGTTACTTCAAACTGACGGTCTAAATGGTTAGGGGATACAACAGCCGGTTTTCCACCACCATAGCCGCCAGGGCGTCGTCGATAGCCCGTCTGAGAGCGTAAACCTTCCCTATTCATAAGACGCGCCACACGGTGCTTCCCGCAAGCTTCGCCAGCTTCACGCAAGTCCTGGTAGACTTTGCGATAGCCATATACACCGCCGCTTTCAAGCCAAGAGTGCTTGATCAATCCCAGCAGGCGCTCATCTTCCCGTGCTCGATTAGAGAGCGCTTTTTTACACCATGCGTAGTAACCGCTGGGGTGCACTGCCATCACCTGACACAAGCGACGTACCGAATATTGGCTCGCATGATTTTGAATAAACGCGTACCTCAGTCGGACTCCCTGGCGAAGTACGCGGTGGCCTTTTTTAATATGTCTCGCTCTTCTGATACGCGTTTGAGTTCGGCCTTCAAACGACGGTTTTCAGCTTGGAGATCATCATCCTCTTGCCGTTGTTCTACCGGCTTATCGTAGCGCTTAATCCAGTTGTATAGGCTGTGACCTGACACGCCTAGCCGCTCAGCGACCTCGGCCACGCGATGGCCGCGCTCTACCACCTGTTTGACGGCTTCGATTTTGAATTCTTCAGTGTAGCGGGGATGGCTCATGGTTCCTCCTAGATACCTTTAGTATAAGGCCTGGAGGTGTCTACGAAACCTGGGGCGATTCA
>NZ_JAMZBE010000302.1:0-1256 GCF_024158645.1 Halomonas sp. 707B3 | reverse complement strand
TGATCCTGCCCAGTAACGGTGGACACCTCAAGAACGTCATACGTTACGATGAGGTGAACCATGGCAAGATCGACAACATCAATGAAGAAAAAATCATATACCCGTTACTCAGATGCCTACCGGCAAGAAGCCTTAGCGCTTGCGGATCGCATTGGCGTTGCAGCAGCGGCGCGTGAGCTGGGAATACACGCGAGTCAGCTCTATCAGTGGCGATCTAAAGCACAGCTGCAGCAAGACACATCCGAGCGAGAGCGGTCGTTGGCAGAAGAAAACGCCCGCTTGAAGCGCCAACTAGCCGAGGCAAATGAAGAGCTGGCCATCACAAAAAAGGCCGCGGTGTACTTTGCGAAAAGCCTGAAGTGAAGTACGCCTTTATCCACCGTCATCGTCAGGCGTTCAGTATTCAGCGTATGTGCCATGTTGTCGGGGTCGCTCGGAGTGGCTACTACGCTTGGCGGCAACGCGAAGGCGCATCGTCCCCAAAACGCAGCCAGCAAGCCATTATCGATCAGCATGTGGCCAAGGCTTATCACCAACGCAAAGGCCGCTCAGGCGCCCCGAGACTAACGCTAGACCTGCGAGATGATGGGATGCCGATCAACCGTAAGACGGTGGCTGCCAGCTTACAGCGTCAGGGCCTGCGCGCTAAAGCAGCTCGTAAGTTCAAGGCCACCACGAACTCACGGCATTCGCTGCCAGTCGCACCGAATCTACTAGAACAAAACTTCACGGCCTCAGCTCCTAATCAAAAGTGGGTGGGTGACATTACCTACTTGGCGACGGGCGAAGGCTGGCTTTACCTGGCAGTGCTCATTGATCTTTACTCTCGTAAAGTGGTCGGTTGGGCAATGAGTGAGCGTATGACGGCCGATCTTGTCTGTGACGCGCTACAGATGGCGCTATGGAGACGCAAAATGCCCAAAGGCGTGATAGTCCATTCGGATCGAGGTAGTCAGTACTGTTCCACGCGTTACCAATCGCTGCTTACCCGGCATGAGCTTACGTGCAGCATGAGCGCCAAAGGCAACTGCTATGATAATGCCTGTGCCGAAAGCTTCTTCCACAGCCTCAAGGTTGAAGCGATCCATGGGGAGCAATTTACAACGCGAAACGATATGAGGCGCCAGGTGTTTGAGTACGTCGAACTGGACTACAACAAACAACGGCGGCACAGTGCTATTGGGATGATCAGCCCAGAGGCCTTTGAAGCCCGAATGATCGCTTAAACCAGTGTCCACTGTTGCTGGGTAAGATCA
>NZ_JAMZBE010000301.1:0-1258 GCF_024158645.1 Halomonas sp. 707B3 | reverse complement strand
TGGTATGGCCCCATTTTTGTAGACACTTGGGGTTAACTGTTCGCCGCATAGACGCTGGGAGTAAGACCTCCTAGCGTCATGTGCCTTCTCATCTTAGGGTAGAACTCCTCAATATAGTAACGAACCTGGTCACCCATATCGCTTCGTTCTATCGTGCCTAACGGCTTTGTCCATTCCTTTTTGAGCATGGCAAAAAAGCTTTCTGCACAGGCATTATCCCAGCAATTTCCTCGGCGAGACATGCTGATTGTGACCTCACGGTCGTTCAGCCACATCATTACCTCCTCGCTGCGATACTGTGTGCCTTGATCAGAATGAAAGAGCAACTCCCTTCCCGCCGGCTGATGATGCTTCCAAGCTGACTCCAGCGCGTTTAACACCAGCCGTGAGCTATTGACGGCTCCTTGTGCATAACCAACGATTTGTCGAGTCCCTAGATCCATAACAACCGCTAGGTAGAGCCATCCTTCCCGGCAGCGAATCTGTGTAATGTCCGAGACCCAAACCTTGTTTCGCTCGCCTATTGAAAATCGTCGATTCAATAGGTTAGGCAAAACGGGGAGCGTCGACTCGGCGCGTCGATACCCAGGTTTTAAGGCGGTACAGGAGCGATAGCCTGCTTCTTGAAGAAGGCGCTGAACCTGATTCTTTCCGCAGCGGTACCCTTCATCTTGCGCTTCCATCCATAGCTTCCGATAACCAGGCACACTGTTCATTTTCTTGGCACGCTCTAGCAAAAACAACGTGATGCTCTGATGACGCTTTTGCATTTTTCCAGGTTGTCGTTGGCGGTCTTTCCATCGGTAGTAACCTGATCGAGAGACACCGAGTACTTCACAAGTGATTGAGAGCGGCCACCGACATTGGCGATGAGCCTCAATAAAAGCAAATTTTATTTGCCGTGCTTGATAAAGTACTCGTCCGCCTTTTTTAAGATCTCAGTCTCCATCTGTGATCTTTTTAGCTGCTTTTTCAGCTTCTTGATTTCATTTTCAAGTTCTTGAACGCTTTTTTCAGGGCCAACATTGGCAATTTTCTTGTCAGACGATGTGTGATCCATGGTCAACTCCTTGCGCCAACGACTTAATGTATTCGGATGTATACATAGTTTGGCAGCAAGCGTTGTCTGTGTCTGCGGCGAAGAAAGTGACGCTTGCACGGCGTCACGTTTAAACGCATCTGAATACCTGGGGCTACATTTGTATTTCATAACACCTTCTCTCGAAAAAAGGTGTCTACTTTTTTAGGGGCAATCCAG
>NZ_JAMZBE010000300.1:0-1292 GCF_024158645.1 Halomonas sp. 707B3 | reverse complement strand
CATGGCACTGTCTGGGTGAATGGCGATAATGGCTATATTGCCATGCAGGTCAGTGGGTTAGAAGTGCTTCCGGGGGCCGGTCTCACGGATTCAGGATTAAGTATCATGGAACCTTCTGCATCTGTCTTCATCACAGGCACCCCGTTATCATCCATGACCATCTCACCTTCAACTTCCTTCACTTTGAATATCGGTGTGGTAATAAGATCCACCAGAATACTTGCTAACGCATAACCATTTTCAATGGTTCGCATAATATTGTCATTGAGCTTGCCCAACTCTTGAGACACATTGAGGTTCTGGTTTTTGAT
This sequence comes from Halomonas sp. 707B3, assembly GCF_024158645.1. NCBI lineage: Bacteria > Pseudomonadati > Pseudomonadota > Gammaproteobacteria > Oceanospirillales > Halomonadaceae > Halomonas > Halomonas sp. 707B3. Next base: position 981 of record NZ_JAMZBE010000300.1, on the reverse strand, counting down.
GTCCTGAAGGTGGCTGTCAATTTCCTTGAGCTGATCGAAATATAAATTGAACTGATTGTTGATAGAAGTCAAAGAGCCACTGATCTTGCTTACATACAACGTTGTGCGGCTAAGATGCGCAACGGCCTGCTCTAACTTCTCAATCGATTCATTGACCTCTCTGTTCGCTTTGTGAGCATTCCTAAGAGCTTCTTCGCCATGGCTATTATAAGCCCAACCTGCAATAGCCAAGACCGGACCAGCAACAGCGGCTCCGAGAATGGCGGTACCACCTGCCATGCCCAACCCACCTGTGGCTAGAGAGCCACCACCTATGGCTGCCAAGGTTGCGTTTGTCGCGGCGGCTCCAGCGAGTGATGATATCGCGGTGCCCGTAGAAGCAGCCCCCAGAGCCATTACTCCACCGTAGACTGCAAATCCGGCTGCTACACCAGCGGAGCCTGCACCTGCAACTGTTCCCAGCACACCAACAGCGGTGTAGCTGTACTCTTCAATTTCTTGGAGCTTATGCTTGGGAATATTAACCTTCAGCTTTTTCTCGCGGCCCGCATTTATTTGCTGCTGGAGTTTATCAGCCAAAACCTTGAACTCACCGATACGCTGACCAATCTCAAGCTCTTGTTTGCCAAGCACCTCAAGTGCCATAGTGGTCGCGCGCTCGTGCTCGTCAAACACCTCTCGCTTTTCATCGTAGCGCTGCTTGGCATCGGTCACGATCTTATCGGCTTCTGAGTGACTCTGATAACCATCGTAGCCTTTCTTTGCGCCATAGGCAGCGCTGGCCAAGGCTGCTCCAGCAAGAATGAAGGGAAGCGGCATAGAATTTCCTTATGATTAATTATGAAAATTGCAGTCTGTGTACTGCAATACAGTTCCTATTTTTGGCTCTTCGACGTTGGGTGTGGAATTCGCCCCCTGAGCTGGGCCAGAATATGACCTCCACAGCGGCAGGAGGTATGACATGGACGGCACCCAGATTCT
>NZ_JAMZBE010000299.1:0-1343 GCF_024158645.1 Halomonas sp. 707B3 | reverse complement strand
TTCAGACTGCTGACAAAGCCCTGGCCCTTCGGCCAGGGTTTTGCTTTGATAAGCGTATCGTTTTTAGTGGTGGCCGATATGCTCAAAGACCCTTCCCCCCAACAGCACGAACTGGAGATGGTCACGCTCGAAGAACTCGTACCCTCCAACCATTTGTTGCGTCAGATTGAGGCCGCCCTCGACTTCAGCTTTATCCGCGAGCGCGTCCGTCATCTTTACTGCGCTGATAATGGTCGACCTGCGCTGGATCCCGTGCTGCTCTTCAAGGCCTTGTTGATCGGCTATCTGTTTGGCATTCGTAGCGAGCGCCAGTTGATGCGCGAGTTCCAGGTGAACGTCGCCTACCGCTGGTTCCTCGGCTTGCGCTTGACCGACAAGGTGCCCGACGCCTCAACGATCAGCCAGAACCGGCGCCGCCGCTTCTCCGACAGCACGATCCACCAAGAGATCTTCGATACCATTGTCGAGCAAGCCATCGCACAAGGCTTGGTGGGCGGCGACGTGCTCTACACCGACAGCACGCATCTCAAGGCCAATGCCAACAAGCATCGTTTTGAGCGCCAAGCGGTCGAGACGACGGCACGGGACTATCTGGACGCCCTGGACGTGGCGGTTGAGGAGGACCGCGCTCAACACGGAAAAAAGCCCTGACGCCGCGTGCTAAGGCACCGGCCACTGTCGAAAAGAAAATCAGCCTTACCGACCCGGATAGCGGCTATATGGTGCGCGATGGCAAGCCAACAGGGTTCTTTTATCTGGATCACCGCACGGTGGACGGCAAGTACGCCATTATTACCGATACCCATGTCACCCCGGCCAGTGTGCACGATAGCGTGCCTTACTTGGCGCGACTGGATCATCAGTGCCAGCGCTTCGGGCTGGACCCCGTCGGTGTCGGCCTCGACGCGGGTTACTTTACAGCGGCTATCTGTCATGGGCTGGAAGAGCGCGGTCTGTATGGTGTCATTGGCTACCGCCGCCCCAGTAAACTCAAGGGGTATCTTCCCAAGCGCGCCTTTACGTATGACGCGGCAACCAACACCTATCAGTGCCCAGAGGGCCAGTCGCTGATCTATGCCACCACGGACCGACATGGCTACCGCCACTATCGCAGTGATCCTGAGATCTGCCGGGGCTGTCCTCGGCTGGCGACCTGTACCCGCAACGCCAAGCAGACAAAAACGGTCACACGGCACGTCTGGCAGGACGACAAGGATCGGGTGGATGCCCGACGGCTGACAGAACCAGGCAAGAAGCTCTATCAACGACGCAAGGAGACGGTGGAGCGCAGCTTCGCCGACGCCAAGCAGTTGCACGGGCACCGCTATGCGCGAATGCGAGGC
>NZ_JAMZBE010000298.1:0-1349 GCF_024158645.1 Halomonas sp. 707B3 | reverse complement strand
GGCTCTTCGACGTTGGGTGTGGAATTCGCCCCCTGAGCTGGGCCAGAATATGACCTCCACAGCGGCAGGAGGTATGACATGGACGGCACCCAGATTCTAACACTCGGCCTGGGCTTGGAAGCGCCCTGGATCCTCAAGAACCAGTACCTGGATACCGCCGTGTCGCCCCACCGCTTGGACCTCTATGTCGAGGCGGAGCGAGGCAGTCTCTATCCCTGTCCAGAATGTGGTAAGGCCTGCCAAGCTCATGACTTTGCCGACAAAACCTGGCGGCATCTGAACTTCTTTCAGCATCACTGTTACCTGCATGCTCGCGTGCCGCGCACGAAGTGTCCTGACCATGGCGTCAAGCGCATAGAGGTGCCCTGGGCCCGGCCGGGCAGCGACTTTACCCTGCTGTTCGAGCAAGCGGCCATGTCACTGGTCAAGGAGATGCCGGTACTGGCCGTCTCCCGCCAGTTGGAGATTTCCGACAAACGACTATGGCGCATCGTGCACCACTACGTTGGCCGCATGTTGGGGGAACTGGATCTGTCCAAGGTGGTGACGGTCGGCGTGGACGAAACCGCCTCCCGGCGCGGTCATCGCTATGTCACGGTGTTCCTCGACATGCAGCGCAAGCGGGAACCGGTTATCTTTGCCGTCCCAGGCTGCGGCAAGGATGCCATCCAGGCTTTCAGCGCCTTCCTGGCGGCCCATGGCGGCGACCCGAATAATGTGGTCGAGGTCGTCTGCGATATGTCGCCAGCCTTCCTTAGCGGCGTGACCGAGCACCTTCCCAAGGCCGAGGTAACGGTCGACTGGTTCCATATCGTACAGACCTTCACCAAGCGGCTGGACGAGGTACGCAAGAAAGAGCGCCGGGAGCAGGGGCACCCCAAGTCGCTGCGCTGGGCCCTGCTGAAGAACCTGGATAACAAGAACCTGACACCCAAACAGCTTTCGGCGCTCCAGGAGTTGGTGGCCGATCAGAGCGCCACGGCCGATGCCTGGGTGATCAAGGAGAAGCTACGCTGGATCCAGAAGGCCCCGACGCCCAGAGCGGCTCGATGGCGCATCACGAACTACCTCAAGGTCATGCAGGCGGCGGTGTCTGAAAAGCCACTACTGAAGCCGATGGGGAAAGCCCTGGCGACGCTTGAGCGGCACGCCGACGCGGTGGTCAGACGCTGGCTCTCGGGACTGACGAACGCAAGACTGGAAGGAATGAATGGTCTGTTCCAAGCGGCTCGGTCACGGGCACGTGGCTACCGGAACGAGGCCAACTTTATCGCCATGATCTACCTGATTGGCAGCCCGGTGGGCCGCCTATTCGATCAGGCCAAATCCACGTGAAGTGACGAAGAACC
>NZ_JAMZBE010000297.1:0-1349 GCF_024158645.1 Halomonas sp. 707B3 | reverse complement strand
CACGCTGGCGCTGGTGCTCGGTGTTGGCGTCGCTCAACTGCTGCTTATACTGGCGCAGTTGGGCATCCAGGCTATCCACCTGGCTTTGGCCGTCGGCTTTTAGCTCTAATAACTGGCTTTGATGGGTCTCGCTAAGGGCCGCAAGCGCCTGTTGCTTCTCTTCGCGCAGCTCCTTTTGCGCCTGCTCTTGGCGGGCTAACGCGGTTTGATGGGCGGCGCGGCGCTCCTGCTGGCGCTTGGAGTGGCGCTCGTGCTGCTGGCGGCGGGCCTCTATCGCAAACTCGACTTCCTGCTCGGCGCGCTTGTGGGCCATGCGGCCCTGATCCTGGGCTTCATCGGCCTGCTGCACTCGCTCGTTATGCTGTTTGAGCGATTTTTCGGCGGCTTGGCTCTCGGTCTGCACCCGGCGCTTGGCGGTGTCCGCTTCTTCGATGGCGGCCAGCAGGCTGGCTTCATCCTGGGCGTAATCTGGCAGGGCAATGGCGGAAAGATCCAGCGCCAGCCCGAACAGATCATCGCTCGCGCCTTCTGCCAGTTGCGGGGCGAGGTCACGCCGCTCCAGCAGCTCCGGCGCAATCACCTTGCCTAACTGCTGCTCCCAGCCGGGGCGATGGTAGCGCAGGAAGTGTCGCAGGCTGCCCTGCTCCGGGTCGCGCTGCTGATAGAGCGCAAAGCAGCGCTGCTCGGCGCGCTCTAACTGCTGTCGAAGTTGCACCAACTGCTGTTCGGCGCTGTCCCGCTCGCGTTTGCGGCTTTCAAACTCCCGGCGCAGGCCATCCAGAGTAGCGGCCGAGGCGTTGCGCTCCTGCTGGGCCTGATCCAGGCGCGCCTGGGCAAGCTCCGCCTCGGAAGCCTCTTCGGCGGTCTGGGTCGAGAGCGAGAGTTGCGCTTTCAGTTCGGCGAGTTGCTCAACGCCGAGTTCCAACTGCGCCTGATACTCGCCTTCCAGGCGTTGGCGCTCCTGCTGGTAGCGTTCGTTGAGCTGCTGTTCGGATTCCCACTGCTGCTCCCGGCGCAAGGCTTTCTCTTCGACCAGGGCGTCGATCAGTTCCTGGGATTCACGGGTCTGGCGGGCCAGCGCCTCAGACAATTCGCGCAGCCGACCATCCAGGCGAGCTTGGCTCTCTTTTACCGCGTCCTGCATCACGTTTAGGTGGGTGCGCAGCTGGTCACGCTGTTCCCGCCACTGGGGCAGCGCGTTGATGTCGCGCTCCAGGGCGGGCATATCCGCCTCGGCGTATTGCTCGTACTGGGTTTGTAGATCATTCAGGCGGCGCTGGGTCTGCTGCAAATCGCTGACCACTTCGCTGTGGCGGTCGTTTAGCGCGTCCCGCGCCTCATTATAGTCG
>NZ_JAMZBE010000296.1:0-1367 GCF_024158645.1 Halomonas sp. 707B3 | reverse complement strand
ACGCTATCACTGCCTGATACGGCGCTGATAAGCGATCTTTACACACTGCGGGACTATTTGCGCTGGGTATCCAGCGAGTTCTATCTGGCGGGGTTGCACTATGGGCACGGCACGCAGTCACCCTGGGATGAGGCGGTCGCGCTCTGCTTAGGCGCGCTGCACCTGCCTTGGAACGTCGACCCCGCCGTGCTGGATGCGCGGCTGCTGCCAGTTGAGCGCGAGCGGATTATTCGCCTCGCCCGCGAGCGCGTCACCACGCGCCGCCCGCTGCCTTACCTGCTGGGAGAGGCCTTCTTTGCAGGCTACCCGTTTAACGTGGATGAGCGCGTGCTGATTCCCCGCTCGCCGATTGCCGAGCTGATCGAAGATGGCTTTGCGGCCTGGTTCCCAGAAGAGCCACCCGCCCGCGTGCTGGATTTATGCACCGGCTCCGGTTGCATTGGCATCGCCACGGCGCTGGTGCTGCCGACCTGCGAAGTGGCCCTGGCGGATATCAGCCAGGATGCCTTGGCCGTGGCACGGCAGAACATCACTCGCCACGATGTCGGCGATCGCGTGCGCGCCGTGGAATCGGACGTGTTCAACGGTCTGGAAGGCCAGCGCTTCGACCTGATCGTTTCCAACCCTCCCTATGTGGATGAGCGTGACCTGGCCACCATGCCCGCCGAGTTCCGCCACGAGCCCTCGCTGGCGCTGGGAGCGGGCAGCGACGGTCTTGATATCGTGCGGCGTATTCTGCGCGAGGCCCGCGAGCACCTAACTTCAGAGGGCTGGCTGATTGTTGAAGTTGGCAACTCTGACCGCCATGTGGAGGCCGCCTTCCCCGAGGTGCCCTTTATCTGGCTTGAATTCGAGCGTGGCGGCCAGGGCGTGTTTGCCCTGAGCGCCGCTGAACTCGACGCCCATGCGGCGTCTTTTGCGTGAGGAATTAACGCCCATGTCTGGCAATACGTTTGGCAAACTATTTACCGTCACCACTTTTGGCGAAAGCCACGGCCCCGCATTAGGGGCCATTGTGGATGGTTGCCCTCCGGGCATTGCGATTAGCGAAGAGGATTTGCAGGGCGATTTAGACCGCCGCCGCCCCGGCAGCTCGCGCCACACCACCCAGCGCAAAGAGCCGGATCAGGTGCGCATTCTTTCCGGCGTGTTTGAAGGTAAAACCACCGGCACCTCGATTGGCCTGCTGATCGAGAACACTGACCAGCGCTCGAAAGATTACTCCAAGATCAAAGACCAGTTCCGCCCCGCCCACGCGGACTACACCTACCACCACAAGTATGGCCACCGGGACTACCGGGGTGGCGGCCGCTCCAGCGCCCGTGAAACCGCCATGCGCGTAGCGGCGGGTGCCATTGCTAAAAAGG
>NZ_JAMZBE010000295.1:0-1384 GCF_024158645.1 Halomonas sp. 707B3 | reverse complement strand
GAGTTATTGTCAAATCTGGTGTATGACCATCAGGCGGCGTCTCTGCCAGTTTGATCATCCACCTGCTCTCCATCCCGAAACTGGACGTTGTCCACGACCAGCTTCAGTTGGTCGAACCCCTTGATCCGCTTCCAGCGTTTTTGGGCGGATTGGAGTAATTTGAACACCATCGATAAGGTGGTGTCGCGAGAGCCGCAGGATCGGCTCTGCTTGGTTCTTAACCGCACGGTGGCGAAGGTGGATTCAATCGGATTGGTGGTCCGCAAGTGAATCCAGTGAATGGCCGGGAAATCGTAGAAGGCCAACAGCTCGTCCCGGTCCTTCTCAAGGTTTTCCATGGCCTTCGGGTACTTGTCCTGAAACCGCTTCAACGTGCTGTCAAAGGCCTTGTGTGCGCTGTCACGGGTCTCCGCCAGATAGATCTCGTGCAAGGCTGACTTCACTTTCGGTTGTACTGACTTGGGCAGCTTGTCCAGTACGTTAGCGGTCTTGTGCACCCAGCACCGCTGGTGCCGGGTTTCCGGAAACACCTTGCTCAGCGCTTTCCAGAAGCCCAGAGCCCCGTCGCCTACGGCCAGCTTGGGCGCATAATCCAGGCCACGTTCCCGCAAGCCAGTGAGCAGCTCACGCCAGCTGGCTTCAGACTCCCGGTGGCCATCTTCAACAGCCACCAGCTCCTTGTGGCCGTGCTCAGTGACCCCAATGATCACCAGCAGGCAGAGCCGGTCATCCAGGCGGACATTGCTGTAGACACCGTCCGCCCACCAGTAAACGTAGCGCTTCTGGCCCAGGTCACGGTGACACCACTCCTCGTGCTCCTTCAGCCACTGGGCCTTGAGCCGGGTCACCGTATTGGCGGACAACCCCTTGGCCTGCTCACCGACCAAGGCGTTCAGAGCCTCCTGAAAGTCGCCAGAGGAGACCCCTCGCAGGTAGAGCCAAGGGATGAGCTCATCCAGACTCCGAGCCCGCTTCAAGTACGGCGGCAGGAGCTGGCTGTTAAAGCGAATGCCGGAGCCGCTGCGGTCTCTGACCTTGGGCACCTGAACGTCAACATCCCCAACGCCTGTCTGGATTGTGCGCTTGGGTAGGTGTCCGTTGCGCACCACAGCTTGGCGCCCATCAGGTGTTGAAACATCGGCATACTGGTTCAGCAAGCCCTGAAGCTCCGACTCGACCGCCTTGGCAATCAGGTCACGGGCACCCTGACGGATCAGCTCGTGCAATGGGTCGGTGGTGGCCACCTCTGGTTGTGAAAGAGCGTGCAGGTTAGACTTGGACATGGCGTATCATTCCTCTGTTGGTTGTGATCTTGGCGGTGATCAACCAACAGGATACGCCACCCCTTCAGCCTGCTTCCATACACCAGAAATCACCATAGCTC
>NZ_JAMZBE010000294.1:0-1413 GCF_024158645.1 Halomonas sp. 707B3 | reverse complement strand
CTACAGAGTAGCTGCCCCCGCCATACCCTTGCCGAGGCGTTTACCAGGATTGTGGAAGAGGAGGCCGAACAGCTAGTAACGCGGGTAGGGACGCGCTTCGACGAGCTGGATTGGGCAACCTTTCACGTTACCTGGGAGCGTATTGTGCGGCGCATCGTGCTTGGGGATATCGCCCGCTACGACCGCACGCTCACCAAAGAGCTTGCTGCCCTACGTAAAGCCGCCAACTGGGGTTTTATGCACCCTAAACGCAAGCGGTTGCAGCAGCGTTTTGAACGGCACCTGGCGTTTTACTACCAGCGGGCGGAACCGAACAGCCTGATGGCGATGCTCTCGGCGCAAGGCGCGGAAAACGAGCAGGCGCCGCTGCAGCAGGTGCCCCAGTGGCTGTTCGCATTTGAACCCGCAGGCATGGCGGCGTTTCGTGCGTTAGCGCTACTGTGCGCGCACCCCGAGTTCGCGGCACGGGCGATGGCAGAGGCCGATGGCACGTCGCCGCCCGCCGTGGATCGGTTAACAGCCAGCGTTTTAGAGTCCCTGCGTTTATGGCCCACCACCCCACTGATTTTAAGGCAGTCGACTAGGCTTACCCAGTGGAAGCAGGGCACCCTGCCAGCCCATACATCGCTGTTGATTCATACGCCCTATTTTCACCGTGATGAGCGCTACTTACACGCTGCTCACCAGTTTACGCCAGAGATGTGGCTAACCCCTGACGGACCAGGTCAGTGGCCGCTGGTGCCGTTTAGCGGCGGGCCAGGGATCTGCCCCGGCAGGCATATCGTGCTGCTCGTCACCAGCCGATTGCTCGCCGCACTTCAACGGCGTGCCCGCTGGACGCTGCAGCCACCGGAGAAACTCAACGGCCAAGTTCCCATGCCGAGCTTGCTTAGTCCGTTCCACTTACGGTTTCGGCGGGAGCACCTCCAGCCAAACAGTGCCACCACGGCTTAGAAGGAGACAACGCAATGCCACAAGCGCAAGCTTCCAACGGCTTAAACTTCGATGTGCTGGTGAATATTCTGCCCTCCGCAGAGGATATCCCGCCGCTGCAATCCTACACCGCGCGGGATGGTAGCACCTTGGGTTACCGCTACTACCCAAGTGCCGACGTTGCCGGGCGGGCCACACCGCCCACGCTGTTAGTGCTGTTGCACGGCTCATCGGCCAGCAGCCACTATTTGGCCCCGATGGCGGAATATCTGGCGGAGTTTGCCGGTTTCGACGTGATTACTCCCGATTTACGCGGCCATGGGCCAAACCCTGCGCAGCGTGGCGATGTGGATTATATCGGCCAGCTGGAAGATGACTTGGCCGACCTGATTGAGCACGCTCAACAAGAGCACGCCCCACACGATAGGGTGGCTATTGGCGGGCACTCCTCCGGCGGTGGGCTGGCGCTGCGTGTTGCGG
>NZ_JAMZBE010000293.1:0-1429 GCF_024158645.1 Halomonas sp. 707B3 | reverse complement strand
TTTCCCGCCTATGCCAAAGAAGCGCTCAGCCTTGAGAACACGCTGGTGCTGCAAGCCATTCTCGCCGCCAGCGGTATCGGCATTGCTCTCGGCTCGCTGTTAGCCAGCAAGCTCTCCCGCAACCGTATTGAAACCGGGTTAATTCCGCTGGGTGCTGTCGGTGTCGCCGTCGGGCTTTGGTGCCTTCCTCTCCTCACCACGCCCACCAGCCAAGCGCTCAACTTTGTGTTCATCGGCATGATGGGCGGGCTATTTATCGTGCCGCTCAACGCATTAATCCAGTTTCATGCGGCGGACCACGAGCTTGGCACCGTGCTGGCCGCCAATAACTGGATCCAAAACCTGTCGATGCTGGGCTTTTTGGTGCTCACTGCGCTGTTCGCGCTGGCGGGGGTAGATAGCCACTACCTGCTGCTTTTGGTCGCCAGCGTGGCGATGGTGGGCGGTGGCTACACCATTTTCAAACTGCCCCAGAGCTTAGTGCGCTTCATTCTCAGCTTCCTGCTTACCCGCCGTTACCGCGTAGACGTTCACGGACTGGAAAACCTGCCGGCCCAAGGCGGCGTGCTGCTGCTGGGCAACCACATTAGCTGGGTAGACTGGGCGATGGTGCAAATTGCTAGCCCGCGCCCGGTGCGCTTTGTGATGCTGAAAAACATCTACCAGCGCTGGTACCTACGCTGGTTCTTTAAAGCGCTGGGCTGCATTCCCATTGAGCGCGGCGCAGGGGCCGAGAACGCGCTGGCCGCCGTGGCCGAGCAGCTCAACGCAGGGGAAGTGGTTTGCCTGTTTCCCGAAGGAGCGATTAGCCGCAACGGCCAGCTGGGTGAGCTGCGCCGTGGCTACGAGCGCGCCTGCAAACACGCCCACCCAGACGTACGCATCGTGCCGTTTTACCTGCGCGGCCTGTGGGGCAGCCAATTCTCCCGCTCGTCTAGCAAACTCAAAGAGCTACGCAATGCGCCGCTGCACCGCTCGGTGGTAGTCGCCTTTGGCAAACCGCTGCCCAAAGACACCCCCGCAGACGTACTCAAACGGCGTATTTTCGAGCAGGCGACCCACTCGTGGCAACACGCCATGGAGGAACTGCCTTCGCTGCCTGAGGCCTGGATCAACAGTGTCAAACGCAGCCCAAGCGCCCCAACGCTGGCCGACACCTTGAGTCGCCCACTCAACGCAGGCCAAGCGCTCACCGCTAGCCTGCTGCTCGCCAAGCGCTTTCGCCACCGCAGCCTCAACGAATCGACGCTTGGCCTACTGCTGCCTACCAGCACTGCTGGGGTATTGGCCAATATGGCCACGCTGCTCGCGGGTAAAACGCTGGTGAACCTGAATTACACCGCCAGCCAAGCTGCCCTGGCCTCTGCGCTGCAGCAAGCCGATATTCGCACCGTCGTCACCTCACGCCGCTTTATGGAAAAGCTGAGCC
>NZ_JAMZBE010000292.1:0-1455 GCF_024158645.1 Halomonas sp. 707B3 | reverse complement strand
CGCGACCCTGCTCACCTGCCCGCGCGGCTTCAACCGAGGCGTTCAACGCCAAGATATTGGTTTGGAAGGCAATCGAGTCAATCACTCCGATAATATCGTTGACCCTATCAGCGCTAGCGGCAATCTCACGCATCAGCTTCACGGTTCGCTCTACCTCTTCGCCGCTGGCCTCTGCGGACTGGGAAGCCGCCACCGAGAGTTGGTCGGCCTCCTGGGCTATCTCGGCATTTTTACCCACGGTAGTCGCCATTTCCTCCATGCTGGAGGCGGTCTGCTGCAGCGCCGAGGCCTGCTGCTCGGTACGCGAAGAGAGGTCTTGGCTTCCCGATGAGATATCACTCGCCCCACTGTAGACGTGCTCACTGCTACTGCGCAGCGACATCACCAAGGTTTTCAGTTTGTCCTGCATCGCCGAAAGCCCTAGAAAAAGCTGGCCAATCTCATTACGGCCTCGGTCTTCAATTTGCCCGGTTAAGTCACCATCAGCAATCTTTGCAAAGTGGCCTAAGGCATGTTGAATCGGAGTGACGACGCCACGCATCATTGCAACACGAATCACCACCGCCGCGATTAAAGAGAACAGCAACAGGCCGATGGCAATAGCTCCGCCGATAGTCGCTAAGCGCCCTACCCGCTGCATCACCTGCTGACCACGAGCTTCGGTGTAGGCCACCAATTCGCTCATGGACATATCAAGATTAGCGCCCAACTCACCCAGCGCTTCCTGGCGACGCTGTATCTGGAACGGTGCTGCGTCTAGCAAGGGAACCATGCCTTCGGTAACAAAGGCGTGATAGGCAGCCACTACCTCAGCACGGTAATTAGCAAGAGTACTTTCAGGCACCACGGGGATCGCCGAAAACTCTTCAAACCGTTCTTGAGCAGCCACAACGGCCTCACCCGCCATCGCTAAGCTTTCCCGCCCTTTATCCGGATTCCCCTGCATACTCAGGCTTGCCGAGCGATCTAAAAAGGTTTGCGCCCTTAGCGCATTCACCTGGGTACGGTTTGCCAAATTCGCCAATCGCACGTTGGTGTTGTTGATCTCTTTAAGCGCTTGGTCGCTAGTGTAGCTGGCATAAAACCCCAGCCCACTAATAAGACCTATCATCACAACCAACAATGCTAAGGCAGCCGTCAAGCTCCATTTTATGGATAGTTGCTTCATTGGTGCGTTCCCTTTGTTTTATTAGATATTGCCCACATTTCAAAAGAGTAGAGCAAAATGAAGTGAAATACGGCGCGTATGCGACTTTTTTATACCAACAGTTTATCAATAACGGAAAAACAAAAAAGCCCACCGCCGTTAAGCGGTGGGCTCTATTCACAGCTGCAGAAATTAGGCAGCGGTGTCTTTCAGGGTCGCCATATCGATCACGAAGCGGTAGCGCACGTCGCCTTTTTCCATGCGCTCAAAACCTTCGTTAATCTTGTTGATATCGAGCATTTCAATAT
>NZ_JAMZBE010000291.1:0-1455 GCF_024158645.1 Halomonas sp. 707B3 | reverse complement strand
TTTTGAATTCTTCAGTGTAGCGGGGATGGCTCATGGTTCCTCCTAGATACCTTTAGTATAAGGCCTGGAGGTGTCTACGAAACCTGGGGCGATTCAAACTGGTTGAGTTTTCCAATATCCTCCCTATCAACACCGTCTGGATCAAAATGCATAACGCTATTTCTTATTTTTCTGATATCGTCAAGATTTTTAATAAATATCTTACGATCTATCTCAACATTAAGAGCACCCCACCTATCAGGGTTTTCGATCACTCTTAAGTATTCACCAAATGTAAGGTCAGAAACAGACTCGATTGTTCTTTCTGCACCACTTGGGTCAACTGCCGCTTGAAGCTCTGCTTGAGAGTATCGATTATCAAGAAGCTTTCTGATGTAATTTTCTATTTCACCCAAGATAAGAAAGGGTCTACTCAAAACACCGAATTGATCACTCAGGTCTGCCGTTGTAATTATTCCAGATATAGCGTTTTGATTATTTTTAACTAGAACACAATCACTCTGAGTTATATCACCTATTACAGAAAATATTGAAGAGTCACTCGACACAATCTTAACAGGTTCAACAAAATCTTTTACTTCACTACCTTCTCTTTTAAGTACAAGACGCGTTCCAATTGTCTTCCAGCTAATCAACCCCTTTACATCTCTATCTCCAGACATAACTGGTAGCTGCGAGAAATCATTTGTCATCATCAACGTAATTGCTTCGGAAAGTGATTGTTGGGGAGTAACGGATATTGGTTTTTTGTTCGCGGCAGCCAACTTACTGATTCGATAAGTAGGGTCAGAGTCATATCCTCCTACCAGCTCTTTCTCAGTTTGAGCCACCTCATCAACTTCTTGAATCTCTTTGCTCTTAAGCTGTACTACGATAATAGAGTCGATGTAGGCAGATTCAAAGTCAGGCTCAGTTTCTAATGAATATTTCTCTAATGCTCTTCTAATGTGGGCTACAACACCTACACCACGCCTTCTAGCCCCAAACCACTCAAGAAAACTGCGCACAGATACGCTCTCACTCTGGCTTCCATTTCCTAAGTTATTCTTGATTTCCGCCAGCTTACTTTCAGGTTCCAAGTAAACACTCCTTCGTACAATTAACGCTTCAAACACCGGCGCAGCTTTGCTGCGCCCGAGTGATTTGACTTGTTAGCTTTCGTTTAAACACAAAAGAATTTTTCATCCTCATCAAGAGATAAGATTATATTTTTTGACACGCTATTATAAGTATCTTCTGATATTTTATCTGATAGCATTGACAGAATCTGTTGCCCCGGAAGCTTGTTTGCTTCTTTGAAAATATCTTCAATTTGTTTTTTGTCAATATCTTCAATACTGTCATGGAAAATAAAACTGGTTCTTCGTCACTTCACGTGGATTTGGCCTGATCGAATAGGCGGCCCACCGGGCTGCCAATCAGGTAGATCATGGCGATAAAGTTGGCCTCGTTCCG
>NZ_JAMZBE010000290.1:0-1483 GCF_024158645.1 Halomonas sp. 707B3 | reverse complement strand
AACGGGCTTGCGAAAGCCAACTTGCACGGGCGAATGATCAAAAAGTGCTCGCTGGCGGTGATAGGGAAAGTGTCGGCGCCGGCTTCACGGATTCAGGTAAATGTCATAACCCACGTTATGAAAGGAGACATCTTAGGTTGCAAGCGCAAGGGTATTAGCTACCCTACCTACTGCGCTGTGTTTCTAAATGAGACACGTTTTAACTGAAGTTTAATCATACAAGGAGTGGATTAGATGACAGTCAGCAATACACCTCTTAATAACGTAACGGCCCATAAGCAGTATAGCGAAATGGCCGATATGCCCTCGACGGGGAACGCAAAGGTAGCGGATGGTTACCCAACGCGTCTTGCCCAAGCGCCCAAATCCCTGACTCAGCCCCGCCGTGATGGGGTAGTGAAAGGGCGTCAACTGCCGGGGCCGCTTACCCAGGCGCAGTTGGACGAGTTTGAGCGCAATGGGTATCTGTTTATCCCCAACCTGATTAGTGGTGAAGAGTTGGAATCGCTATGCCAGGAGATGAACGAGCTGATGAGCAATGATGCCTACCGTGACCAGGACTTCAGCGTTACGGAGCCGCAAAGCCATGAGATTCGTTCGCTGTTTGCGGTTCATAAGCTCTCCGAACGGTTGGGCGCGCTTGCCACCGATGAGCGCTTAGCCGGTGCGGCACGGCAAATTATTGGCGATGACCCTTACGTGCACCAGTCGCGTATTAACTACAAGCCGGGGTTTGCGGGTAAAGGATTTAACTGGCACTCGGATTTTGAAACCTGGCACGCGGAAGATGGCATGCCCAATATGCATGCGGTGAGTGCATCGCTGATCTTGACCGATAACCACGAGTTTAACGGCCCACTGATGCTGATCCCCGGTTCGCACATGGAATTTGTGCCCTGCTTAGGGGAAACGCCAGAGGATAACCATAAAAGCTCGTTGAAAGCCCAAGAGATAGGCGTACCAAGCCCAGAGGCACTGACCCATTTGGTCGGTAAATATGGGATTGATGCACCTAAAGGTAAAGCGGGCGGCCTGCTGCTGTTTGACTGCAACACGCTGCACGCGTCTAACGCCAACCTCTCGCCGGATCCGCGTAGTAACGTGTTTTTCGTGTTTAACCGGCCTGATAACCGCTGTGTAGAGCCATTTGCCGCTCCCAAGCAGCGCCCGCCGTTCTTGGCCCACGGTCCAGATGAGCGCTGGAATCCAGGCGCGTAAACGGGGGGGGGCTGGCCTGCGCCTTGGAAAAGCGGTGGTGGTACTGTGGAACATACGCATAGCTGGGGTAGACTAATGCGCCTGTCGTTGCGAATGCGGCACGCATAATGAGAAGGAGAAGACCCGCCATGCGTTTTGTTCCACAGTTTACCGATGGCCAGGAGTTTCCCCACGCGCTGGGCAAAGTCGTCTGCGTCGGCCGCAATTATGCCGACCACGCCAAAGAGCTGGATAACCCGGTTCCCAGTGAGCCGCTGCTGTTCAT
>NZ_JAMZBE010000289.1:0-1492 GCF_024158645.1 Halomonas sp. 707B3 | reverse complement strand
ACCCTCACCAGCCACGCCGGGCTGTCCATCATCGGGCAATGCTTCGAGATCGCTGGCGTCGACAGCATCGACAGCCGCTTCCCCACCACGCTGGGCATGCGCACCAGTGACGTGATCAAGAGCTACCTGGGCCTGCTGTGTCTGGGCATGAGCGACTATGACGCTGTCGAGAACTTCCGCCGCGACAAGCCCTTCCAACAACTGCTGACCCTGCAGAAGGTGCCGAGCGCGGCGACGCTGCGACAGCGGCTGGAGAAACTTGCCGCCAACGACCTGCAGGCGCGCACCGCCACCTGGTCCACGACCCTGCTGTCACTGATCGAAGCACCGATCACCGCCGAGACGACGCACGTCTGCCTGGACATCGACACCTTCGTCATGGACAACAGCAACTCGAAGAAGGAAGGCGTCTCGCGGACCTACCAGAAGGTCGATGGCTACACCCCGATCGCCGCCTATCTGGGCAACGAAGGGTGGTGCCTGGGTCTGGAACTGCGGCCTGGCAAGCAGCACACCATGAAGGAGAGCAACGCCTTCCTGGAGCGGGTACTGCCTCGCGCCCAATGCCTGACCAAGCAACCGATCCTGTTACGCGAGGACAGCGGCTTCGACAGCCAGGCGCACCTGGCGCTTCTCGAACAGCAACGCCAGGTCTTTGCCGACGAGGGGCGCCGGCTCGACTATGTCGTCAAATGGAACCCGCGCGGCTCGGCCACGGCTGATCGAGATACCTGGCTGGCGGTGGCGGCGGACTACTGGGAAGAGCTGCGTCCTGGCAAGCGCCAGGCGCTGTGGACGCAGACCGTCTCGATCCACGACGACAACAAGACCGAATACGTCGTCCAACGCGTGATGCGCCTGGTCGAGCGCACCGCCGATCGCGATGGCCAGTTGCTGCTCGAACCGGACTATGAGTTGGAAGGCTGGTGGACCAGCCTGGACGAGGCGCCGGAGGCGGTGATCAAGCGCTACCAGGCGCATGCCACCCATGAGCAGTTTCACAGCGAGATCAAGACCGATCTCGACCTGGAGCGCTTGCCGTCCGGCAAGTTCGCCACCAACGATCTGATCCTGCATCTCGCCCAGTTGGCCTACAACATCCTGCGCCTGATGGGACAGCTGGGCATGACCGGCGAGCTGAGCCCGGTTCGCCACCCGGCCAAGCGGCGCCGGCTGCGCACCGTGCTACAAGAGCTGGTGCACCGTGCGGCTCTCGTGATTCACAAGGCACGGCAGATCATCCTCGACTTCGGGCAGGATATCGGGCGCATGACGGTGCTCAAGACGCTGCGGAGCCGACTGCGTTATCCACGAGGAACGCCATGCTGACCGTCAATCGGCGACACTCTATCCACAAGCAGTTCCAAGCGACACGCGATCGCCAGATATGTCGTGCCTGGCGGGTGGAAAGGCATGACAAAACGGGCCGTCAGCACCGATCAGCACGGTGGGTTTTGGCAATAACGGGCTTGCGAAAGCCAACTTGCACGGG
>NZ_JAMZBE010000288.1:0-1547 GCF_024158645.1 Halomonas sp. 707B3 | reverse complement strand
GTGCTGAATCGCACCTGAAATACCCACCGCAATGTACAGCTCGGGCGCGACGATCTTACCGGTTTGGCCCACCTGCATGTCGTTGGGTACGAAGCCAGCGTCTACCGCCGCGCGAGAAGCGCCAATGGCCGCGCCCAGCTTGTCGGCAATGCCGTCCAGCAGTTTGAAGTTCTCGCCGTTGCCCATGCCGCGGCCACCGGAGATGACGACCTTGGCGCCACTGAGTTCCGGGCGGTCGCTTTGCGCCAGCTCTTGTTTCACAAAGCTGGACTGGGCGTTGTCCGCGACGAAATCCACCGCTTCCGTTGTGGCGCTACCACCGGTACCGACCGCATCGAAACCTGTACTGCGGATGGTGATGACTTTCAGCGCGTCGTCACTTTTGACCGTAGCGATGGCGTTACCGGCATAGATCGGGCGCAGGAAGGTATCGGCGCTTTCGACGCCGAGCACATCCGACAGCTGGCTGACATCTTTCAGGGCCGCCAAGCGTGGCAGGACGTTTTTACCGGTGGTGGAAGCGCTGGCCAGTACGTGGGTGTAATCACCCGCCAGCTCCACCAGCAGCGCGCCCATGGGCTCGGCCAGCTGGTGGGCGTACACGGCGTTGTCCGCCACGCGTACTTTGCTCACGCCGTCGAGTTTGGCGGCCGCCTCGGCAGCCGCTTGGACGCCTTCACCGGCGACCAGCACATCAATATCGCCACCAATGGCCTGGGCCGCCGCCACGACGTGAGCGGTCGCGCCCGCCAACTGACCTTCATGAAGGTCGGCAAGTACCAGAATGCTCATGAGATCAGCTCCTTTTAAAGCACTTTGGCTTCGTTTTTCAGTTTGTCGATCAGCTCGTCCACCGAGGCGACTTTAATACCGCCTTTGCGCTCGGCGGGGGATTCCACTTTGAGCAGCGTGACCTTGGAGGCCACTTCCACGCCATAGTCAGCGGGGGTTTTGACATCCAGCGGCTTTTTCTTGGCCTTCATGATGTCCGGCAGCTTGGCGTAGCGCGGCTCGTTCAGGCGCAGGTCAGTGGTGACAATGGCCGGGAGTGTCAGCGCGACGGTTTGCAGGCCGCCGTCGATTTCACGGGTCACGTTGACCTTGTCTCCGTCTACGGCCACTTCCGAAGCAAACGTGCCTTGCGGCAGATTGGTCAGCGCGGCGAGCATCTGGCCGGTCTGGTTGTTGTCGGTGTCGATGGCCTGCTTGCCCAGGATGACGAGGCCCGGCTGCTCTTCGCCCACCACTTTGGCCAGCAGTTTGGCCACTGCCAGCGATTCGGCGCGCTCATCGGTTTCAATGTGGATGGCGCGGTCAGCACCCAGCGCCAGCGCGGTGCGCAGCTGCTCTTGGGCGGCCTTGGGGCCTACGGTCACGGCCACGACTTCGGTGGCTACGCCCTTCTCTTTCAGGCGCACTGCCTCTTCCACGGCAATTTCGCAGAAGGGGTTCATGGCCATTTTGACGTTGGTAAGGTCCACATCAGAATGGTCCGCTTTGACGCGGATTTTGACGTTGTAGTCGATGACGCGTTTCACCGCGACGAG
>NZ_JAMZBE010000287.1:0-1558 GCF_024158645.1 Halomonas sp. 707B3 | reverse complement strand
TAGCCTGGATTTCTCACAGGGTATAAAAGAAAGCGGCTGAAAGTGTTAACGTTTCAGGGCCTTACACCAAAAACCAACACCAACAGCCGCTTCCAAAATGGTACCTGAAAAACTGACCTTCTCGCCACTCTCACGCCGGCAAATTGAAGCCGATTTTTCCGGCGGTCACATCACCTCCGATGCCGGATTACTCCTGCTACGGGAAGTCGATAAACACCATCGTCTGACGCACCGCTTGGCCTCCGTGCTTCATGATCCCCGCGCACCGGAACAGGTTCGTCACAAGCTCGACACTCTGGTTCGTCAGCGGGTGTTCGGTGTCGCCGCGGGCTACGAAGATTTTAACGACCATGAGGCCCTACGTTACGACCAAGCGCTTCAGACCGCGCTCGGTGAAGATGAAGTCTTGGCGGGTAAGTCTACACTGTGTCGGAGCGAGCAGAAGGCAGACCGGCAAGCGATGGTGAAGGCCCATGCGTTACTGTGGCATCACTTCATTGAGCAGCATGACCACCCCCCCAAGGAGATCGTGCTGGACTTTGATGGCACCGATATTCCCGTACACGGCGAGCAACCCGGGAAGTTCTTTAACCGCTATTACGATCACCACTGCTACTTCCCGCTGTATGTCTTCTGTGGCCGCCATCTGCTGGTGAGCTATCTGCGTACCAGTGACCACGGCGACAGCCATCACAGCTGGGCCATCCTGGCGTTACTGGTGCGCTTTATCCGCCAGTACTGGCCCGATACGCGCATTGTGTTACGAGGTGATAGTCACTTTTGTCGCCCCCGGATGCTGAACTGGTGCGATCGGCATCACGTTGACTATATCGTGGGTATCGGTAAGAACAGTCGGCTGCTCAAGGAAGTGGACGTGCCCATGATGCTGGTGCGCAAGACCCAATGGCAGGTGGGCGGGCAAGTGGCAGAGACGTTCCGCTTCCCGTATCAAGCACACTCTTGGAAATACCCACGCTGGGTGGTCGCTCGTCTAGAAGAGAGCGAGCTGGGCTCCAATCCCCGATTTATCATCAGCTCCCGTTACGACGACGGCTTCAAGCTTTACTACGAGCAGTACTGTGCTCGGGGCGACATGGAAAACCGAATCAAGGATCAACAACTGAGCCTGTTTGCTGATCGGACCTCCAGCACGCACTGGTGGGCCAATCAGTGGCGGCTGATCTTGTCGGGCTTCGCTTATACACTGTTCGAGCGGTTACGGACTTACCTGAAGCACACGCCCTTCGCGCGCATGAGTCCGAGCAACCTGAGGCTCAAGCTCATCAAAGTAGGCGCGGTCATCATCCGCAATACGCGTCGAATCCGCGTACTCATGAGTGACAGCTACCCCTATAAAACGGCGCTATCCGATCTCGTCAGGCGGTTGGTGCCGAACTGACTGCTCGGGCTCCCCCGGCCCGACGCAATGGGGGGAAGGGGGAGGTGTGTCTGAACGACGAAAAGTGGTTAAAAAGTAGCCGATGTAAGTCGAGCCAATAGGTGTTTAGCGGTGTTAGCCTGAGTGCGGTACTGGCTGAGGTGCTATGAGAAATCCAGG
>NZ_JAMZBE010000286.1:0-1584 GCF_024158645.1 Halomonas sp. 707B3 | reverse complement strand
CATGGCACTGTCTGGGTGAATGGCGATAATGGCTATATTGCCATGCAGGTCAGTGGGTTAGAAGTGCTTCCGGGGGCCGGTCTCACGGATTCAGGATACTGGCAAACCGTATGTCAGCATTTTCCGCTCTTGGAACACAGCACGCAAAAAAGCCGGACTCGACGATTTACGCATCCATGACCTGCGGCATTCATTTGCGTCCGCCTTGATTAACCAAGGCGAAACGCTATATGCCGTTCAGAGATTGCTGGGACACACAAATGTCACCACTACCCAGCGCTATGCACACTTTAAAGAAAGTACGTTAAGCGCTGCTACTGCATTAGCAGGAAATTTTTACGTTACTGAGATAACGCCCCAACCTTCTGACAAGCCAAATTTACTGTCTAAAGCTGGATAATAGCCAATATTTACTTTTTCGGGTACTACAACGACATCAGTAGTACCCGCAACTACAATAACTGCATGAGATGAAGAACATTATGACATCCACCTCTAACAATAACCCCCATTACGTCAACCCCTATAATTCAAAAAGCCTCAAACAAGGTATTTTAACTTGGGTTAAAAACAAAGAAAGAAATTTTCGCTACTTTTTTTTGCTAACATACGCAAAAAAAGAGTACACAATACTCAATGTTGAAAGAGATTTACAAAACCTTCAATCAAGGTTATCTAATGACATCTATGGCCGTAAAAGAAACATTGATGATCCAGAACAGAATGTCAGTTTCATAGGTTTTATAGAGTCTCATAGCGATGGCAGTTTGCATGTACATGTACTTCTGGAGTCTTTTGGTCAGCATGCACGTAGTGAAATTTATTGCCATGGTAAAAGATACAATTTAAAACGCCAAAAGGATATTTCTAAGCTTATCACACATCACTGGATTAGATTACAGCATGCCAAGCTCCTTAAGCAGCCACACGAATTTTTTGATGCCATAGCTAACAAAATGAAGAGAATGAAAAAAAATAAAAAATTGACGAAGAGAATAAAACAAAAAATTCAGCGAAAAAACAAATGGATAATGAAAGCCATTAGAGGTAATAAAATGAGCACTCTTAAGAAAACAAAACCATCTAACGCTATAAAAATAAATTCGTCCAACATGATTTATTTCAAAAATAAAAAATATATCAAGGTAATAGTGCGTAAAATTCAAGAGCATAGGCGTGCAGGCCTTTATGAATACTTCTGCAAAAAAGTAAAGTACAACTTGGAAGCAGTTTCTTATACAACACTAAGAACAGCTCCGTAAATCTATAAATACTGATATAAAAACATACTAGTGGCTGATGCAAGCTCTTTGATGTAAAAAGTGTTACACTGGATTGAACAACATGATGGAAAGCGTTTAATACATTTGCATATGAACGCTATTAACTAACGAGTTAATCCCATGAAGGCATTGCAATTTGTTTACAACTTAATTTCGTACCAAGGGAAATGATGAAGGTTCCCTTGGCGAAGCCGTGCCAAAAAATGATCCTGCCCAGTAACGGTGGACACCTCAAGAACGTCATACGTTACGATGAGGTGAACCATGGCAAGATCGACAACATCAATGAAGAAAAAATCAT
>NZ_JAMZBE010000285.1:0-1588 GCF_024158645.1 Halomonas sp. 707B3 | reverse complement strand
TAAACTGAAGAGTTTGATCATGGCTCAGATTGAACGCTGGCGGCAGGCCTAACACATGCAAGTCGAGCGGTAGCACAGAGAAGCTTGCTTCTTGGGTGACGAGCGGCGGACGGGTGAGTAATGCATAGGAATCTGCCCGATAGTGGGGGATAACCTGGGGAAACCCAGGCTAATACCGCATACGTCCTACGGGAGAAAGGGGGCTCCGGCTCCCGCTATGGGATGAGCCTATGTCGGATTAGCTAGTTGGTGAGGTAACGGCTCACCAAGGCAACGATCCGTAGCTGGTCTGAGAGGATGATCAGCCACATCGGGACTGAGACACGGCCCGAACTCCTACGGGAGGCAGCAGTGGGGAATATTGGACAATGGGCGCAAGCCTGATCCAGCCATGCCGCGTGTGTGAAGAAGGCCCTCGGGTTGTAAAGCACTTTCAGCGAGGAAGAACGCCTAGCGGTTAATACCCGCTAGGAAAGACATCACTCGCAGAAGAAGCACCGGCTAACTCCGTGCCAGCAGCCGCGGTAATACGGAGGGTGCAAGCGTTAATCGGAATTACTGGGCGTAAAGCGCGCGTAGGTGGCTTGATAAGCCGGTTGTGAAAGCCCCGGGCTCAACCTGGGAACGGCATCCGGAACTGTCAAGCTAGAGTGCAGGAGAGGAAGGTAGAATTCCCGGTGTAGCGGTGAAATGCGTAGAGATCGGGAGGAATACCAGTGGCGAAGGCGGCCTTCTGGACTGACACTGACACTGAGGTGCGAAAGCGTGGGTAGCAAACAGGATTAGATACCCTGGTAGTCCACGCCGTAAACGATGTCGACCAGCCGTTGGGTGCCTAGCGCACTTTGTGGCGAAGTTAACGCGATAAGTCGACCGCCTGGGGAGTACGGCCGCAAGGTTAAAACTCAAATGAATTGACGGGGGCCCGCACAAGCGGTGGAGCATGTGGTTTAATTCGATGCAACGCGAAGAACCTTACCTACTCTTGACATCCTGCGAATTCGGTAGAGATACCTTAGTGCCTTCGGGAACGCAGAGACAGGTGCTGCATGGCTGTCGTCAGCTCGTGTTGTGAAATGTTGGGTTAAGTCCCGTAACGAGCGCAACCCTTGTCCTTATTTGCCAGCACGTAATGGTGGGAACTCTAAGGAGACTGCCGGTGACAAACCGGAGGAAGGTGGGGACGACGTCAAGTCATCATGGCCCTTACGAGTAGGGCTACACACGTGCTACAATGGCCGGTACAAAGGGTTGCCAACTCGCGAGAGTGAGCTAATCCCGAAAAGCCGGTCTCAGTCCGGATCGGAGTCTGCAACTCGACTCCGTGAAGTCGGAATCGCTAGTAATCGTGAATCAGAATGTCACGGTGAATACGTTCCCGGGCCTTGTACACACCGCCCGTCACACCATGGGAGTGGACTGCACCAGAAGTGGTTAGCCTAACGCAAGAGGGCGATCACCACGGTGTGGTTCATGACTGGGGTGAAGTCGTAACAAGGTAGCCGTAGGGGAACCTGCGGCTGGATCACCTCCTTAAACGATGCATCACTCCTCGCGGTAAGCGCTCACAATGAATTACCTGATCAGA
>NZ_JAMZBE010000284.1:0-1661 GCF_024158645.1 Halomonas sp. 707B3 | reverse complement strand
AACAACGGCGGCACAGTGCTATTGGGATGATCAGCCCAGAGGCCTTTGAAGCCCGAATGATCGCTTAAACCAGTGTCCACTGTTGCTGGGTAAGATCAGAATGTCGTTGGCCTCAGCAAACTGGCGCATGGTTTCTTCGTGTCCGGGGAACTTCTCTAGTTGCAGTGAGAAAAAGAGTGCCTCGTCCATTGGGTAACCTCCTATCAATGAAGACGCCTGCCCTTGCGGTGGCTGAATGTGTCCATAACATGCACATGCCGTAGTCACTACGGCAGGCGTCTTCGCAGGCTTAAAAGAACGGTTTTACGGGGTGTTTTAGGACGATGACTACGGCAAAGCCGGAAACCGGCGACCGGCACTCTTTATCGGCGGCTGCAATCAAACACCTTAATGCCTTGGCAAAACGGCTTGGTATAGGCCTTGCAGAGATAGCTTGCCATGTACATCGCGTCATTCATGGCCATGTAGTCATCCCTGTGGAGCACCCCTGACCAATAACGCCCGGTCGCTGGATGCTCGCTTACGTGAACGATTTGACCCCAACGAAGATCATCACCACTAAACCCTATTGCCTTTAACCACGCACGATAGACACGATGAAACAGATTATCCCTAGAGTAGCTTCCGTCATCGCTAGGGCCTGTGTAACCGATACTATCCACAGCATTCTTGTTCAATAACAACATGAGATGGTAGTGCGGTTTGTCGCTATGGGCTTGCTCTCTTGCCCAGATATAGCGAAGGTTATGCGGATACTTCAGGTTGACGCGATCCAACTCATAGCGCAGATGACGAAAGAAGCGAGTAAGCACCTCATTGTTGTCATGCAGTGGAGAGCGGGACATCGCTTCTGGAAAATGAAGATCCATACGTACCGCAAAGGTTAAGTGTTGTTGGTCAACACAGTGATGCAATGTACGCCAGGCAGAGGCTAAGTAGTTCTCAATCTGTGGTATGCCTGGCTTGAACGAAATGTCGTATTTTTGATATGTCTCACCCCAGTAAAAACGTAGCTTATCGTTATCCGGGTGGCGTAAGAGATGATCATGAAACATGTGGGTTACCTCGTTGATGGATGAAAGCATCAACAACAGGCACCGAGAGGCGTTGTGGCTTATAAAACGTTCGTGACAGCGACAGTCATGTTCCTAGGGAGCTTAATGCTGGGTTTCTCTTGCCTCTTCATGACGACATAGATAGCGTCGTCAATTTAAGCAATGGCTATACGCTGCTTGCTAAAGAGCTTTGTCTCACAGCAGTACCCGCATTATGTCTTGCCTATTGAGCACTGTAGGTGCTCTATGACTAAGCGACTGTCTCTCTGTTATGACTACGTCAACAGTACACTCTCACCTATGGCAATCACCCCATATTACTTACCCGTCAGTTCACTAGGTTGCCATGAATAAAAATGCCATGGTTTAGGTGCAGGTTTTGTATGGAAGTGCTTTGTAAGCAGGTGTTGATAAATTATCAAAGTGTTCTGCTTTGAGCAGTGAATAAGACACGATACCTCACGGGTATCCGTTGCTACATGACATCTCTCTGATCATTAGAAAATTACGGCTCTTCGACGTTGGGTGTGGAATTCGCCCCCTGAGCTGGGCCAGAATATGACCTCCACAGCGGCAGGAGGTATGACATGGACGGCACCCAGATTC
>NZ_JAMZBE010000283.1:0-1677 GCF_024158645.1 Halomonas sp. 707B3 | reverse complement strand
GGGCTTGCGAAAGCCAACTTGCACGGGGCGAATGATCAAAAAGTGCTCGCTGGCGGTGATAGGGAAAGTGTCGGCGCCGGCTTCACGGATTCAGGTTTATGCCCCGTCTCGTTTTCTAATATATTTAAAAAATCATCCATTAATTTGTCCAGTTGGCTAGCTGGAAAATCAAGGGGAGGAGGCCAGCCTGCCTTTAGAAATAAGATTGGGGTAGCTTCGTTTCGTTCTTTAAGGTAATGAGCAACTTCGGTTATCCAGTTTGATTCGTCTAGCAACCGATTACATCCATCTTGAAAAGGCTTATGAAAGGGCTCAGTTTCGGATCGAAATTGTTCAAATTGGCGTTGCAGAGGGTTATTCAAAATCTTGTTTAGTGCTTCTTTGTTTATGATGCTTCGATTTATATTCATAACTATTCACTCCGTTATAAGCTTTATTGGTTGAGTAAGAGAGTATGGTTCTCACATCTCTAGTTTCCTGTTGTTGCTATTTCCACTGCATAAATGCAGATAAATTGACAGTCTTACAGTATAGAAGGTTCAATGAAATTGTGTTGTTCACAAATAATATTTGGCAGAAGATAGAGTGGCGTTAATCGTAATCATAGGACCGCAGAATCGTTCATAGATTCACTACAAGGGGAACGTCAATTGTAGGGGATTAGAAAAGCCTGGAAAGGCCGAGGGTGCGGATTTTGACCCCGTTCAGGAGCCTACCACCAGAGACGATATGTATT
Source organism: Halomonas sp. 707B3 (assembly GCF_024158645.1). Classification (NCBI taxonomy): domain Bacteria; kingdom Pseudomonadati; phylum Pseudomonadota; class Gammaproteobacteria; order Oceanospirillales; family Halomonadaceae; genus Halomonas; species Halomonas sp. 707B3. The sequence continues at coordinate 941 of NZ_JAMZBE010000283.1, read as the reverse complement.
TTTTAGAAATTAAAAAGTATGCGAAGGAACAGATAGCGGAACAGCTTGAAAATTGGTAGCAAATATAGGCCAGCAACTAACTGGCCTGTTTTACTCTTTTTTATTTCTTAAACTCACCTTTCACAACTCTTTCACCATTCTCTGTGTAAGTTACTGTTAGCTCGAAATTTTCTCTTCTTTTTCGAACATCATTCCAGTCACCTTTAGCAAAATAGTGAGGGTTAAACTCATAATACCCTCTGCTTATCTGCTTGATTATACCTGATTTTTTTAATTTCATTAGCGCATTATCAAACATTTGGGTTGGTCTAGCTTTAGTCGGCTTGATGCCTAGCCTTTCCATAATTTCTAGCTTAACGTAGCTGTTTAAAATCACAGTTCCTTCATAATTCATCTTCTTAACTAACTCAAAAAGAATATTTGATGTTGAGTTAGGAAGGTTATGTATTGCTGTCAAATCCTGTATATACAACTTAATGAAAGGAGGTTCAGAAGGCATCTTATATACTTTGCATTCTTCTGATTCTGTTACCTCTCCCGTCCCAGGATTAAAGCGCGTATGTTTGCTAATCATTGTGACTTTTTTCTTTGCATTTGCCATTTTTATTCCTCCACTTTCTAACTTTTTATTGTTTGCGATAATATTATTATAACATAATAAAACAAACTTCAAGAAGTTAGAAAGAAATATTTTCCAATGCGTATTTATGGGCTTAAAAATGGCGTTAAGTTTCTAATCACTGCGGTTAGAAACTTATGCATAAAATACGGTATTTTTAGAGTGTGCGTTATTGACTGCAATATTTAAGCTATAGAGCTTTAAATAAGGCGTTTTTATTTTTTACCTGAATCCGTGAGACCGGCCCCCGGAAGCACTTCTAACCCACTGACCTGCATGGCAATATAGCCATTATCGCCATTCACCCAGACAGTGCCATGCC
>NZ_JAMZBE010000282.1:0-1708 GCF_024158645.1 Halomonas sp. 707B3 | reverse complement strand
TTGCCGCTCTGCCCCGCCACTGTGATCGCCGTATCTAACCCCATCACCTGCGCCGCCGCCTGTGCCGCCGACTCGGGAATCACCGGGTTGACTTTGCCCGGCATAATAGAGCTACCCGGCTGCAGCGCTTCAAGCTCAATTTCACCCAGCCCGGCCAGCGGCCCCGAGTTCATCCAGCGTAGGTCGTTGGCGATCTTCATCACCACGCAGGCGAAGCCTTTCAGCTGGCCGGATAATTCCACCGCAGCGTCTTGCGAAGCCAAGCTGGCAAAAAAGCTATCGTTAGGAACAAAAGAGAGACCCGTTTGTTGGCTCAGTTCTTTCGCCATTAAGTCAGCAAAGCCCTCTGGCGCGTTAATCCCCGTACCCACTGCAGTACCACCCTGGGCAAGGCGGCATAACCGCACCATCGCACTGTCAAAGCGCTCAATGGCTTGCCCCACCTGGCTAGACCACGCCCCTAACTCTTGATCCATCCGCAAAGGCATAGCGTCCATCAAATGGGTACGCCCGGTTTTAACGACATGGCTGAGTTCGTCAGCACGGCGATCAATGGTCGCTTGTAGCGCGACTAATGCAGGCCTCAGTGACTCATTCACGGCGATAGCGGCGGAGAGATGGATCGCCGTCGGGATCACATCGTTACTGGATTGGCCCATATTAACGTGATCGTTGGGCGCCACCTCGACTCCTTCACGGCTAGCCAACGTCGCCAGCACCTCATTCACGTTCATATTGGTGGAGGTGCCCGAGCCAGTCTGGAAAACGTCAATGGGGAAATGGTCGTCATGCTGGCCATCAATCACCGCTTGTGCGGCTTTTTCGATAGCCTGCGCGCGCTCGGCATCTAATAGACCTAGCTGGTGATTGCTACGAGCAGCCGCTAGCTTAATGCGTGCCACGGCATGCACAAATGCCACCGGCATGGGCGTGCCTGAGACGGGAAAATTATTAATGGCACGCTGGGTTTGGGCACCGTAAAGCGCCTTTGCCGGTACCTCAAGCTCTCCCATGCTATCTCGTTCAATACGCGTATCCATTCCACACTCCTGTTAAGTCATCAGCGGCATTTGAACTAACACCACTCCATTGATAACGATTCTCTCTACGCTTCAGCCTAGCCACCCCGCCCGGTTTGGTAAACCACCAAGCTGGCTGGGCGCGTTTTCAAGGTTTATTTTGCCCAAATTGTTGCACTGCACAAAACCGCTTGCTATGCTGCAATGCAAGATAACCCAGATCAGTAACGGTGCATTCCTTAGCTCGCCGTCGCTGATAAACGAATCGTCTTGGGTTTAGCTTAGCAGCCCACAGACCTTAGCAATGGCACAGGAGTGTTGATTATGCGTACCTTTAACACCAATGAAATGACTCAGCAGTTCGATAACCTGTTTATGGCTCCGGCACGTGCCTACATGAGCCTCAGCATCGACTATTCTGAAAAACTGCTAAACGCTCAGCTAGACGCTAACAAAGCCTATGTTGATACCGGCATTGCACAAATGCGCCAGCTGATGAGCGTTAAAGACGCTGAGGGCCTGCGCAGCTACATGGAAGGCCAGCAGAAAGTAGCCAAAGAGTTGGCTGAGCGCGTCAAAGGTGATGCAGACAAAGTGGTATCACTGCAGCAGGACTTCTTGCAGAAGAGCCAAAAGCTGACGGAAGATAACGTTAAGCAGGCACAAGCTACTGCCAGCAAAATGAGCAA
>NZ_JAMZBE010000281.1:0-1713 GCF_024158645.1 Halomonas sp. 707B3 | reverse complement strand
GAGTTCCTGCATCAGTACCGGGTTAACCTGCGCCGCAGCCGTGCAGTGGGCGAATCGGTACTCGCTATTACCAAGGTGCCTGGCCTTAAAAAGAGGCTGAAGCGGCTCAAGCAGCGTGCTCAAGCCACCAGCGACCTCCGCGATCTGGACGTGTTTTTAGAAGACTTGGGTAAAACACAGCCACCGCTTTCTGCAAGCACTCGCGAGGGGTTACGGCAATGGTTGCAATGCTGCCAGCGGGTGCAGCATCACACCCTGTGCCAGCAGTTAAGCACGCCGGAGTATGCTGAAGAGCTGCAGGGCTGGCAGAGTTTTATTGTTTCGGATGGGGTAGAGAAGGCGCTCTCTAAACTGTCTCCCAAGCGTATCCAGGCGGTATTGGATGAGCGCATTGCACGTCACAATGAGGATTTAGCAGCCCTCTCGGTAGATTCCCCAGACGCCGACCTGCATGAACTTCGTAAGGGTGTGAAGCGCATCCGCTATCTTGCTGATCTGCACCCAGAGCCTCCTGAGCCGTTTCTTTCTGAATTAAAGCGCCGCCAAAGCCTGCTTGGCGACTATCAAGACCTGTGCGCCCGTCAAGCTTGGCTAGATGCGTTTAGCTCAGGCGCTGATAGCACCCCTGAACAGCGCAAAGAGTGTTCACAGTGGCACGCCGCGTTAGAAACGCAGAAGCAAAAACTGCGTAAAAAGGTGCTGGCGCTGCGGCCTTTGGTTAGTCATCGATAAGCACCCAGCCAGTCTTAGGCTGAGAGTATTCAATCGTTAAAAATTCACACAATGAGGTAGATGTTTTCCCATCCTATTTGATGCAGTATGGTTCATCAAAATTAATTATTGAGGGCCATGCACATGGTTGAACATCAGGGTGAGTAATAGTCGGCGAGCAGGTCGGTTAGCAGTCGACAGCGACGTAGAACTAAACCGGATCCAGGATGCTTTGCGTACCAGTGAGGCGGAATTTCGCACCTTGGTAGAAACCATGCCGCAAATCGTCTGGGTTACTCGTCCTGATGGGTGGCACATCGATTTTAATCAGCCTTGGCTGGATTATACCGGGCTAACACTTGAAGAGAGCCTAGGATTTGGCTGGAATCCCCCCTTTCATCCAGACGATCGAGAGCGCGCTGCCGAACGGTGGCTTCAAGCGACAAGCAGTGGCGAACCCTATGAGATTGAATACCGGCTGCGTCGGTGGGATGGGGTTTATCATTGGATGCTCGGTAGAGCCTTACCCATGCGCGATGCGAAGGGCAATATCGTTAAATGGTTCGGCACATGCACGGATATTGACGACCTGAAGCGCGTCCAAGAGCGGCTAGATGAAGCCCAGCGCGTTGGTAAAATCGGTGATTGGGAATATAACCCAGTGACCGAAAAAACCACTTGGTCACTAGTCGTATATAGCCTGTTGGGCCGAGACAGCCGTCTAGGCCCGCCCCAAACCCTGCATGAAAGTGCGCTGCTCTTCGACGCTGAAAGCGCTGATATTCTAAAAAAGATGGTGGGTTTGGGGGTTACATCAGGTCAAACGCAAAGGTTTGATCTTCGAACAAAGGCAGGTCGCGGTAAAGAAGTGTATGTACAAGTAGTTGCTGTACCCCAAAAAAATGGGCTCTTCGACGTTGGGTGTGGAATTCGCCCCCTGAGCTGGGCCAGAATATGACCTCCACAGCGGCAGGAGGTATGACATGGACGGCACCCAGATTC
>NZ_JAMZBE010000280.1:0-1758 GCF_024158645.1 Halomonas sp. 707B3 | reverse complement strand
CAATGTCGATTTTGGTGACGGCACCAGCTATGAGCTTGATCTTTATGCCGGATTCTCCGGCTCTGTGGAAGAACTGGGTTATGACGTTGGGTACATTTATTATGCGTATCCTGACGCGCCGGGCTCCATCGACTTCGGCGAACTGTACGGCGAGATCAGTTATGGCATTGCGGCCATCGGCCTGGCCTACACGATCAACAGCGACACCAGTGGTGATGGGGTGTTCGTGCAGGGGGATGCCTATTACTACGCCTCTGTTGGGGTGCCTCTGGAGGACAGCTACAGTGCCGGTGTGACGCTTGGCTATTACGACTTCGCTGATGACGGCAAGGCTTCTGTCGGCGAGGCAAGTTATTCACACGTCGCCGCCAACGTTACAAAGGATGCGGGAAACTTCGGTTCTTTCAGTGTTAACGTGGAGTACGCGGACATTGAGTCAACCGACGCGCTTGGCTCTGTCAACTCGGATGATCCGAAGTTCTGGCTGGGTTGGAGCAGGAGTTTCTGATCGGCCAAGTGATCACAAGCAATTCAGATCCAGAATAAAAAGCCGGCCCAAATGACGGGCCGGTTTTTATTTATCATGCAAGAACCCACCATCGTGCGCCTGCCTTGACGCCCGGTGACTCGACATCCTCGCCCTTACCTCTGCCCCCCCTGCCGCCAAAGCTCATTTCTTATCCGGTGCCTGAATTTCAAACTGTATTAAAGGTTTGTCTGTAAGGTCGTTCCAGATTCCCACGCAAAAATGCTGACTCACTGACCTCAGTCAAACAGCCAGGATGATACTGAATGAACAAACGATTGTTGTTGTGCGCGATGATAGTTCCGGGAGCCTTGGCCGTCTCTCCTATGGTGTCGGCCCAGGCAAAAGAGAGTGTGTCGCTGAAAGAATATCAGCAGGCCAAAGCCAGCCAGGCTGTTTCCCTGAACCAGGCCATGGTGATGGCTTTCGAGAATAGCCCGGTATTGGCTTTGAGGCGGGCCGCGGTCTCGATACAGCAGGGACAGCTTGATCATGCCAGCCGCTGGGCGCCGAGCAATCCAGAGTTTGAGTTGGGGGCCCGTCAGGCCCCGGATCAGGCCGACGAGTCCCTGGAATATGGGGTGAGGGTTACTCAGGAGATCTGGATGGGTAATCGCGGCGACCTTGGGCAGTCGCGTGCCCGGAGTAATCTCACGTCCCGGCAACAGGAGCTTGAATACCTGAAGGTAGCCACCAAGGCGCGGGTGCGGGCCGCCTATTTCCGGATACTGCTGGCTCAGAAAGAGTTGGAAACCGCAACCCGTGCCGTTGAACTTATGCAACGCACCAAAGACCTGGTTGAAATGTCCGTAAAACAGGGTAAACAAACCCGGATTGATCTCAATACCGCAGTCATTGGGCTTGCCAGGGCCCGGAATCAAAAAGCCTCGGCGGAACAAAAGCTCGAGCAATCAAAAATTGACCTTACCGAAGTGCTCGGGGTGTCCCCCTCCGATGCCGTTGGGGTGACCGGCGAGCTTGATGTGACGCTCGAAGACCTGCCTCCGACCAGCCAGCTTGTCGAGATGGCACAGAGTCAGAGAGCGGACCTGAAAGCGGCGGCCGCCAGAATTGCAGCGGATGAAAATAGTGTTATGTTGAAGGGCGTATAATCACTGTTACGTGTATCTATGACCTGAATCCGTGAGACCGGCCCCAGGAAGCACTTCTAACCCACTGACCTGCATGGCAATATAGCCATTATCGCCATTCACCCAGACAGTGCCATGCCC
>NZ_JAMZBE010000279.1:0-1765 GCF_024158645.1 Halomonas sp. 707B3 | reverse complement strand
GGACGTTTTCGTTTTCCATCGCCAGTTGCTCGATGGTGGCTTTGTCGGCGCTGGCCGGGGCTTCCAGGCGGGCGCGCAGTTTACCGTTTACCTGTACCACCAGCTCGATGCTGTCGCGGGTCAGGGCGGCTTCGTCTACTTTCGGCCACTGGGCTTCAATGGCGGGCTGCTCATGGCCTAACTGCTGCCACAGGGTGTGGCACAGGTGCGGGGTAATCGGGGCCAGTAGCAGGACGCAGGCTTCCAGCGCTTCACGGCTAACCGCGAGGCCCAGTTCGGACGTATCGTCAAACTTAGCGACCGCGTTAGAAAGCTCCATCACAGCGGCAATGGCGGTGTTGAAGGTGGTGCGGCGGCCAATGTCGTCGCTGGCTTTCTTGATGGTCTCGTGGGTCTTGCGGCGCAGCGCTTTCTGATCGTCGTTCAGCGCGTCCACGTTCAAGGTGCCGGGGGTGCCCGCCGCCAGATGCTCGGTAACCTGACGCCAGATGCGCTTCAGGAAGCGGTGCGCGCCTTCAACGCCAGAGTCTGACCACTCAAGCGACTGCTCGGGCGGTGCAGCAAACATCATAAACAGGCGCACGGTGTCGGCACCGAACTTGTCGATCATCGACTGCGGATCGACGCCGTTGTTCTTCGACTTGGACATCTTCTCGATGCCGCCCATCTCCACCGGCTGACCATCGCTCATCAGCACGGCGCTCAGTGGGCGGCCCTTCTCGTCGCGCTTCACTTCCACATCGGCAGGGTTGAACCACTCCTTGCCGCCGTTATCCTTGATGCGGTAGAAGGTTTCAGCGATCACCATGCCTTGGGTGAGCAGCTGCTGGAACGGCTCATCGGAATCAACCATGCCGAAATCGCGCAGCAGCTTGTGGAAGAAGCGGGCGTAGAGCAGGTGCAGAATAGCGTGCTCGATACCGCCAATGTAAAGATCCACCGGCAGCCAGTAGTTGGCGCGCTCATCCAGCATGGCTTCGTGGTTATCCGCACAGCAGAAGCGGGCGAAGTACCAGGAGGATTCCATAAAGGTGTCGAAGGTATCGGTTTCACGCACCCAGCCATCGCCCAGCTCGGAGAACTCCGGCATCTTCTTCAGCGGCGAGCCGGAGGCATCCACGGTGACTTCCATGGGCAGCGCGACGGGCAGCTCGTCATCGGAGAGCGGTACGGTCTGGCCTTCCGGGCCGTACTTCACCGGAATCGGCGCGCCCCAGTAACGCTGGCGGGCAATACCCCAGTCACGCAGGCGGTAGTTGGTTTTAACTTCGCCACAGCCAAGCTCGGCCAATTTGGCGGCAATGGCATCAAACGCGGCTTGGAATTCCAGGCCATCGAACTCGCCGGAGTTAATCAGCGTGCCGTGCTCGGTGTAAGCGCCTTCCGAGATATCCGGCGTATTGCCGTGCTCGTCGGCCACTACCGGCTTCAGCTCAACACCGTACTTGGTGGCAAACTCCCAGTCGCGCTGATCGTGGGCGGGTACGGCCATGACCGCGCCGGTGCCGAACTCCATCAGTACGAAGTTAGCCACGAATACCGGTACTTCTTCACCGCTTAACGGGTGAATGGCTTTATGGCCCGTGGCCATGCCCAGCTTCTCTTTGGTGGCCATTTCCGCTTCAGAGGTGCCGCCTTTGGCGCACTCTTCACAGAACGCCGCGATCTCGCTGCTCTGCTCGGCGGCCTGTTTGGCCAGCGGGTGCCCAGGGGCGACGGCCACGTAGGTCACGCCCATCAGCGTATCGGGGCGGGTGGTGTACAC
>NZ_JAMZBE010000278.1:0-1786 GCF_024158645.1 Halomonas sp. 707B3 | reverse complement strand
TAGTATAGCACTGTGCAAATCATCAGCAAGGGCATCCTGCGGATGCCGCGCTATCCATCCGCTCACTAAAAGTAAGCGGTTTTTCGCGCTGATTGATAAAAACTCCCTCCTACAGCAGTTTATCGGGGCATTGCCGAAGGCAGGTGTAGGAGGGCACCTGATTAGGCGATGAAGCAACCGTCGTAGGGGCTAATTGATTAGGCGACGGCGGCACGTTTTCTTGTATGTTTAGGAGAGATTATGCCGATTGCGCCAGGTAATTACCCAATCATCGAGCCCAACACACCACTTGGGCGCGCGCTAGTTGAGTTTTTTGATGTGCTCGTGCCTGTCTATGGGAGCGGAGAAAAGGGGGTCTTCCAGGCTATTGTATTCGGTGGCTGTGCGGTTCATATCCACACACAAGCTCGAGGCAGTGCCGATATTGACGCTGAGGTAGCATCACATGGATTGGCTAAGAAGTCTGATATTATCGCCCTTCTAGGCGAAGATGCCTATGTGTTTACCGATGATGCAGGAGTTGTGCAAATATTGGAGCTAGATATCAGCTTTAACACGACATTAGCTCCATTGCATGAAGATTATGAAGATCGTGTCATTCGGTTGATGATCCAAAGTCATGCCCCTAACGTTGAAGTCTATGTCGCGAGTGCGCTAGATGTGGCAATCTCAAAGCTTGGTCGTTTTGGCGAACGCGACCAAAATGATATTCAAACATTGTTGCAACTCCCCTATGTTGATATCGAAGAATTCGAACGGTTAGCTCGGGAAGCGATCAGTTACTATGTTGGCGATGAAACTCGTATTTTAGGTAATCTGAAAATGATGCTGGATGAGTATCATCATAGCGAGGGTTAAAGATGCAGTTTTCCGTCACGCATAAGCAGCTATATCGGGTGGGGGCTCGCCCCCTTGAGAGTGCTGTTGAGGATATCAAAAAGCTGGCTGATTCCATCTGGTATAAAGGGTATCGGCCTACTTGGAGAGAGCTCGAAACCCTCGCTACTGCTATGCCTCAAGAGCAGTTCCAACGTTCGCTCTGTGTTCTTGAAATGCTGAGCCAATATCCTGTTTGTCACCGTGATACTGCGCTAGATTTACAGCAGATGACTCAGCGGTACCATCAGCAGTTGTTAGGAAAAGATGAGGTTTTAACACCGGGCCGATATTCTCCTAGCAAAAGATGGGGGCTAAGTGATACCACCGTATCGCTTCGAAAAGCCCTGCTACCTTTGCAAACACGTACTTATGCTGACAAACACAGCCGCTTCCACGGGCTTAGCGCCTGAAAGATAAGAAAGCCCTTGCAGGGTCCCATTGCCCACCGTCTCAATCATCGCGAGCTAAAGCTCCCTCCTACCACAAGCCTTATCGATTCCCGAGTAATAAGCTACCTCCGTGGGAGGCCAATTTATTGGGTGCCAGCGGCGCCAGCCGCCCTTAGCCTGCCGAGGGACCAGTGCCCTCATCATCGCGAGCTAAAGCTCCCTCCTACAACAAGCCTGATTGATCCCAAGTAATAAGCTACCTCAATTTATTGGGCGACGGCGGCACCAGCCGCCCTTAGCCTGCCGAGGCACCAGTGCCCTCATCATCGCGAGCTAAAGCTCCCTCCTACAACAAGCCTGATCGATTTCAAGTAATGTGCCCCCACCGTGGGAGGCCAATTTATTGGGCGACGGCGGCACCAGCCGCCCTTAGCCTGCCGAGGCACCGGTGCCCTCATCATCGCGAGCTAAAGCTCCCTCCTACAACAAGCCTGATCGATTCCAAGTAATGTGCCCCC
>NZ_JAMZBE010000277.1:0-1811 GCF_024158645.1 Halomonas sp. 707B3 | reverse complement strand
ATCGTAGAGGCCGCCAAGGCAATAATACCCAGCACGCCCGAGGCCACCGCCATGGCGATTTCTAACTTGGTGCCCTGCCCGAGCAGCGGCGGATGATAGACAAACATAAACGGAATCAGGAAGCCGCCCAAGGAAATTTTCGTCGCCGTCAGTGCGGTGCGGAACCAGTGGGAGCCCGCAATCGCGCCGCCAATATAGGCCGCCAGCGCCACGGGAGGCGTTACCCCTGAAAGGATCGCAAAGTAGAGAATAAACAGGTGAGCAGAAAGGCTGGGCAAGCCTGCCTCAACAAACGCCGCCGCCACCACTGATGCCGCCAGCATGTACGCCGCCACGGTAGGTAAGCCCATGCCCAGAATAATCGCCACCACCATCGCTAACAGCAGTGTGACCATTACATCACCACCGCTCACCATCAGAATCAGCGATGACACTTTTAGGCCCAGCCCCGTGATACTGATTACCGCCGCGATTATCGCCACGCTGCCGATAATCACCGCAATCATCGCAGCGGTCATTGCCCCTGCTTCCAGCGCTGCCGGTAGTGATTTCACCCGCTCCCAGAGCGTGCCTTGGCTGCGCGGCGACACCAAGTACAGCACCATCGCGGTAAAGTACGCGGCCACCGCCGCAGTGGTCGGCGTGTAACGCAGCACCAGCATGGTAATCAGCACCACCAGCGGCAGCAGCAGGGTTTCGACATTGAAGAGCCCCTCGCGCAGCGTCGGGCGCTGGTCTTTGGGTATCGGGTTCAACCCCAGGCGTTTGGCTTCAAAGTGAACGCTCATCCAAATGGCAAGGTAGAACAGCAGCGCAGGAATCAGCGCGGCGCTGATGATATCCAGGTAACTTGTGGAGATAACATCGGCCATGACAAACGCCGCGGCGCCCATAATGGGCGGCAGAATTTGCCCTCCGGTTGAGGCAGAGGCCTCGGTGGCCGCGGCAAAGCGTGCGCTGTAGCCGTTTTTCTTCATCAACGGAATGGTAAAGACGCCCGTGGTAGCAACGTTGGCGGCGGTACTGCCGCTAATGCTGCCAAACATGGCGCTACACAGCGTGGCGGCTTTTGCAGGGCCGCCCGCCATGCCGCCCGTGGCGGCTGTCGAGAGGCGCATAAAGGTGTCGCCACCGCCGGTGGTCACCAGCAGCGCGCCAAACATAATAAACACCACAATCACGGTGGACGAGGTGCGCATTAAGCTGCCGAAAATACCGGTCGGCCCTAAATAGAAGGTGGCGACCAGGTCATCCCAACGGAAACCGCCGTGGCCCCAAACGCCAGGCAGATGTTGCCCAAAGGCCGCGTAGGCTAGCGCAATCAACACCAGAATAGGGAACGCTAGGCCAATCGCTCGGCGGCAGGCTTCCAGCAGCAGTAAAATCGCGCTGACACCAAACACTAGGTCTAGCGTCGTGGGCATCAAATAGCCCAACTGATAAATAATGCGGTCAAAGTGATAAACGTAATAGGCGCTGATCACCACGCTTAATAGAATCGGAATGATATCGAACCACGGAATGCGTTGGGCATCCCTCACGCGGCAGTGGTACGCCAAAAAAATTAGTGGCAGCGCGAACAGCAGATGCACCGCATTTTGTGTATTTACTGGCCCAGTGACGGCGGTATAGAGGTGGAAAATGGCCATTGCCACCGCCGCCGTGCGGGCCACCATAAACCAGAAGCCGGAAAGCTGTCGCTTGCCTGCATCCTCCTGGTATTTTTCAACAACAGACTCTTTTGCGGTTTCCATGGGGGAACTCCCGCGCCGCCTAACAAGAGGAGGCTAGGCAACGCGTCAGGCTAATAG
>NZ_JAMZBE010000276.1:0-1860 GCF_024158645.1 Halomonas sp. 707B3 | reverse complement strand
ATCCAATGCAGTTCGTCGATGAAGCCTCGATTATTGTTGAGGCAGGTAAAGGCGGCAATGGCTGTCTGAGCTTTCGCCGCGAGAAATATGTGCCCAAGGGTGGCCCCGATGGTGGCGATGGTGGCCACGGTGGCAGCGTTTATCTGATTGGTGATGATTCGCTCAACACCTTGATTGATTTCAAATTTCAGCGTTTCTACAAAGCTGAAAATGGGCAGGGCGGCATGGGCCGCCAGATGAGCGGTAAAGCCGGGGAAGACCTGCACGTAAAAGTGCCGGTAGGCACCACGGTGATTGATGAAGACACCCTTGAGGTGATTGCCGACGTGACCGAAATTGGTCAGGTCGTGCTGGTAGCAGAAGGCGGCCGCCGTGGGTTGGGGAATATTCACTTTAAATCCTCCACCAACCGTGCGCCTCGGCGCACCACGCCGGGCACCGAAGGCGACCGTCGTAACCTGCGCCTGGAAATGAAAGTGATGGCGGACGTGGGCCTGCTGGGTATGCCCAACGCCGGTAAGTCGACGCTGATTCGTTCGGTGTCGGCGGCTAAGCCCAAAGTGGCCAACTACCCGTTCACTACGCTGGTGCCGAACCTGGGCGTGGTAAAGCTCGGTATGCATGAGCACTTCGTGATGGCCGACGTGCCGGGGCTAATTGAAGGTGCCTCTGATGGCGCGGGCCTGGGGCTGCGCTTTTTGAAGCACCTGACCCGCACGCGGCTGCTGTTCCACGTGGTCGATGTGGCGCCGTTTGATGAGTCCGACCCGGTGGAAGCGGCGCAGGCGATCATTCACGAGCTTGGTCAGTTCTCTCCGGCGCTCTCCGAGCGGCCCCGCTGGCTGGTGCTGAATAAGTTCGACCTGCTGCCAGAAGAGGAGCGCGAGGCGCGCGCCCAGGCGATCATTGATGCGCTGAACTGGGATGGTCCCGTCTTCCGCATTTCGGCGATCAGCAGTGAAGGCACCGATAAGCTGGTGCAAGCCGCTTACCGCTGGCTCACCGAGCAGCAGCGCTTGGAAAACGAGGACGAAGAGGCCCATGCCCGCGAGCAGGAAATGCGCCGTCGCATGGAGGAGGAGTCGGTGGCCCGTACCGAGGCCCGCCTTGGCCGTCGTCGTAAGCGCGATGATGAAGAAGACGATGACGATTTCGACGACGATGATTACGATGTCGAAGTGGAGTACGCCCCGTAAGCCAGCGGCGTACTAGCTAGGATAAATCGCGTGAGCGCAATGGCGTGGGAGAGTCGCGACGTGGAAAGCAACGAGCAGTTGCCGGGCCGTGAGGCGCTGAGTAGCGCCCGCCGGGTGGTGGTCAAAATTGGCAGCGCGCTGCTCACCAATGATGGTCGTGGGCTGGACGAAGCGGCCATTGGCGGCTGGGTGGATCAAATTGCCGCCCTGCATCAGCAGGGTAAAGAGGTGGTGCTGGTTTCCTCCGGTGCGGTGGCAGCTGGCATGGTACGCCTGGGCTGGCAGGCGCGTCCGAGCGCCGTGCACGAGCTTCAGGCGGCCGCCGCGGTGGGGCAAAATGGCCTGACCCAGTGCTACGAGCAGCACTTTGCGCGCCACGGCATGCTCACCGCGCAGATTTTGCTCACCCACGACGATCTCTCCAACCGCAAGCGCTACCTGAACGCGCTCTCGGCATTGCGCACGCTGGTCGAGATGCGCGTAGTGCCGGTCATCAACGAAAACGATACCGTCGTCACCGACGAGATCCGCTTTGGCGATAACGACACTCTCGGCGCGCTGGTGGCGAATCTGCTGGAAGCCGATGCGCTGCTGCTGCTTACCGACCAAGAAGGCCTGTTCGATGCCGACCCCCGCCATAACCCTGACGCCACGCTGATTGCTG
>NZ_JAMZBE010000275.1:0-1971 GCF_024158645.1 Halomonas sp. 707B3 | reverse complement strand
GCCTGATCGCGTTTAACGATGCCCTGGCCGCGCAGCCAATACACTCATACCTTGCCCACCCCACGTTCAGCAAGGTTTCGAACTGTTCCAAGTTGGGTGCGGGGTCGGCGTGTTCGACGGTGGTTTGGGTGAAGTCGTTGAATTTGATCTTCACCATTACTCCGCGCACGGCGGGTGCCGGGTCTAGGCGGGCGTAGCGGCGCTCTAAATCGCTAATCAGCTCGGGGAGCTGGCGGCGGCAGGCTTCCAGGGTGGGTAGGTCTTGGGAGTAGGTTAGCTCGGTGCTGATCGACTTGCGCTCGCGGTGGGTTTTAACCGGGCGCTCATCGCGCCCGTGGCTGAGTTCATGCAGCCGATGGCCAAAGCGGCCAAAGCGCTCTACCAGCTCGGTAAGCGGCCGGGCGCGCAGGTCCGCGCCGGTCTGAATGCCCAACTCCGCCAGCTTTTCAGCGGTGCGCGGCCCTACCCCGTGGATTTTTTTCACCGGAAGCTGCTGCACAAAGGCGTCGATATCGTCTGGCGTAATGACAAACAGCCCATCGGGCTTGCGCCAGTCACTAGCAATCTTGGCGAGAAACTTGTTGGGTGCCACGCCCGCCGAGACGGTAATGCCCACTTCCTGCTTCACCCGATGGCGGATGGCTTCGGCCATACGGGTGGCGCTGCCGTGGTGGAGCGTGACCTCCGAGACATCCAGAAATGCTTCATCCAGCGAGAGCGGCTCGATCAGTTCGGTGACATCGCGGTAGATAGCAAATACTTGGCGGGCAACATCTTTGTACTTCGCCATATCGCCACGAATCACCGTGAGGTGGGGGCAGCGTTTGAGCGCCTGAGCCATGGGCATGGCGGAGTGGATGCCGAACTTACGCGCCGGATAGTTGCATGTGGCGACCACCCCGCGCTGCTCCACACTGCCGCCAATGGCAATGGGGTTATCGGTTAACGCGGGGTTATCGCGCATCTCTACCGCCGCATAGAAGCAGTCACAGTCGCAGTGGATAATTTTGCGCACAGGCCGACCTTGCCTCCACCCTTACCTGTAAAAAAGCACAGTTTATCACAGGGTGTGCAGCATTCACGTACCACAAAAGGTGCGCAACACCTGCTCGCTTTCCGTGGCCGGGGCGGCCAAGCGGCGCGCTTCTTCGGATTCATCAAAGGGCTGTGTGACCGCCGCGAGCAGCGTGTGGAAGGGCTCGAAATCGCCTTCTACCGCCGCATCGATGACCTCTTGGATGCGGTGGTTGCGGGGAATCACCACCGGGTTGGCGCGGCGCATGGCCTCCAGGCGCTCACGCTGCTGGCTCGCTTGCTGGGCGTTTTCCCACTCAGCCAGCCAAGCGGTCAGGCCATCGGGCTGAGTGGTCAGCGCTAGCAGCGCCTCTTTTTGGGAATGGGCTGACGAGTTCTTTCTCAGCGCTTGCGCATAGTGCGTTAGCGCGTCGAACGTCGCGGTCATATCCATGCGGCCTTGATGCATCTGGATTTCCAGCGCTTCCATCAGCGGCGCGGCGCGATCGCTTTCTGGAGCGAGGCCTAGCTTATTAGCGTGCAGGCGGCGCTGTTCGGCGCTAAAGCGCTGGGTAAAGCCGCGCAGCACCTCTACCACGGCATCGCCCTCTTCCCGCATGAGCGGCAGCAAGGTTTCGGCAAAGCGGGCCAGGTTCCATTGAGCAATGCCCGGCTGATTGTTGAAAGCATAGCGCCTGCCCTGGTCAATGGAGCTGTACACCTTCTGCGGGTCGAACTGTTCCATAAACGCGCAGGGACCGTAATCGATGGTTTCACCGGCAATGCTGCAGTTGTCGGTGTTCATCACGCCGTGAATAAAGCCCAAGCTCATCCAACGCGCCACCAGCGCCGCTTGGCGGGCGGTAACGGCTTCTAACAGCGCAAGGTACGGGTCTTCAGCGTTGGCCGCTTCTGGGTAGTGGCGGGTAATCACATGGTCGGCCAGCGCTTTTAGCG
>NZ_JAMZBE010000274.1:0-1981 GCF_024158645.1 Halomonas sp. 707B3 | reverse complement strand
TATGATTTTTTCTTCATTGATGTTGTCGATCTTGCCATGGTTCACCTCATCGTAACGTATGACGTTCTTGAGGTGTCCACCGTTACTGGGCAGGATCATACTGTCACTTTGGTTATTACCTCCCAATGAGCTACCACTCACCTCAAGCTGATAATTTCCAGGTTGCAGCTGACGAATAAGTTCGAAGTGCCCCCGTGGGCTGGAAGCTTCTGCTACCTGCTGTCCCGCCTCATTATAAAGAACAGCTGAAATGCGGTTGCCAGTGCTTGTAATGCCCGGAAAATGTTCACTTGTCACTTGGAGGGTAGTCGCTTGTTCAATATTAATATTGAAACGCTTCGAGTGCCCCTGAGCAAGCATCTGTGTAGAAGATACGCCTCTTTCTAGTAAGGGAAGATTCTGTGTTGTATTGCCTAAGCTCGCTAATACAGGTGTAGAGAGGATACTTGCTACTACTGCACTAAAAACAATTGCTTTAATTTTCATGGTGGTTTACTCCGCTGGTTATTTACAATTTAACAATAACCTTAGAGTATGAATTGAAGCTGAATTTAGTGGTTTATTAGCAAAAAAAACGCCACCTTTCGGTGGCGCAAGTTATAGAGTGCTTAACGATTTAAAATATTAACCTGACACCTGCCACCACGCCGGTATCTTCGGTATTATTCCCGCCAGCACGAGAAAGGTCAGCGGTATCGCCATACTCTTTTACCCAGTAAGCGCCCACGTAAGGCGCAAAGCGTCTGGTCACTTCGTAGCCCAGGCGCATGCCGACACGCACTGAGTTAAGGCCCTCACCCACACCAAACTCCTTAACTTCGCTGGCAGCTACGGCAATTTCGGTACGCGGCTGTAGGTAGAGCCGCTGAGTCAGGCGCAGATCGTACTCGCTTTCCAGGCTGGCGGAGATATCGCCTTCATCGCTTATCATCAAGTCGAGATCGGTCTCGAAGCGATAGGGGGCGAGCCCCAATAGGCTGATGACGCCGAAATAGCGTTCGGGATAGTTATTCGTAGCGATACCGCCCTGATAACCGATGCCGCCCTGAAGTTCCCAGAAGTCGGCAATCAAACGACTATAAAGCAGGTCGAGGGACTCGAATTCTGCATCTTCGCCATCGCCCTGGACGTTTTCGCCTTCGCCTTCCACGTATAGGCGATTGAAATCACCGCCATACCAGGCCTGGAAATCCCAGACCAAGGCATCCCCCCCCTTGTCGGGCGAAGCATATTCCAAGCGATCGACCCGTACCGTGGTCATCGGGTGCTCCACGACCGGTGACGGCCAGCCGGCCGGGGCGTCATAGCCGTCTTCGGCTTGAGCAGTCGTGGCGGCGGCCATGCCGAGGGCGGCGCTGGCGAGGGTTACGTAGTACTTGGTTTTCATACTGCCTCCTTAAGAAACCTGAACAACGCGGAACATGCCAGCATCCATGTGATAGAGAAGGTGGCAGTGGAACGCCCAACTGCCCTCGGCGTCTGCAGTGATCAGCGCAGACACGCGCTCGCCGGGCTTCACGTTCAAGGTGTGTTTGCGCGGAATCAATTCACCCTGGCCGTTTTCCAGCTCCATCCACATGCCGTGGAGGTGGATAGGATGCTCCATCATGGTGTCGTTAATCATAATTAGGCGCAGCCGCTCATCTTTCTCAAAATGAATAGGGCCGGTCACTTCGCTAAACTTCTTACCGTCGAACGACCACATATAACGCTCCATATTGCCGGTCAGGTGCAGCTCAAGCTCACGGCCTGGCTCACGGCGATCAGGCCATGGTGTGATCGCTTTGAGATCCCGGTAAACCAATACGCGTCTTTCGTCAGGATCAATGCCGATGCCCGCCTGGTTATAGCGAGAGCCCGGCTGAGCTTCACCGGCGAGAAGCAAACCATTTGCGCCTATTTTGGCCTGCTCGGCTGCCATCCCCCCCATAGTAGAGTGATCCATGCCTTGCATGTTGGACATACCGGAGTGATCCATCCC
>NZ_JAMZBE010000273.1:0-2001 GCF_024158645.1 Halomonas sp. 707B3 | reverse complement strand
CTAGTGGATGTGCCCGCCGACATACCTGCCGACCTCTTTCCAGAGCAGCTGTTGGTCACTGCGCCAAAGGTATATGACGCCATGGCCACGATGCTGATTGAAGCCAGCAGCTAGCCGGTTGGCAGGCGAAACGGCAAGCATTTGAAAAGAAAGCGCAAAAAGAGCTTTTCATTTGGCTAATAAAGCGCTAGTATACGCACCGTCTTGAGGCAAATGCCAAACAGACATCGGAGTGTGGCGCAGCTTGGTAGCGCGTTGCAATGGGGTTGCAAAGGTCGCAGGTTCGAATCCTGTCACTCCGACCAATACTAAAACGGCCGCTTGCGTTTATCGCAGCGGCCGTTTTTTATGCCTGCTATTTCAGCTCAAAAATTGGCCCCAGCGATAGGGGTCAAGGCGTGTTTGGGACTGAAGCTAGCGGCGGTTATCGAAAGGCTCGTTAGAGCGCGGCGTTGATGAGTCGCGCCGCGTGGCTTGCGATTGCTGAGGCGTTCGCTTTCCATTATTTCGGCCGCGTAAATCGTTCCAGGCTGTTTTGGCTTTCTGGCGATTTTCTGGCTTACGCAGCCAGTTAGCGAGGGCCATCATAATCCATTTCCGCATGCGAACCTCCTAGTTCCTGTTGGTAAGAAAGGAGTCTCATTACTCCCAGTTACCTCGCTCGATGAATGTTGTTTCCCCATGTGCTCTGTTGGGGAGGGGCCATTAACCTTGCGCTTTATGGTCGGCGAGTGCTGTAGCTACCGCTTCTTCCCATTGGCCTGCGGTAATTCCCCAATGCTCCATTTCCGCGTGGTCGGGTGAGCCTTCCGCAGCGCTATTGAGCTCCTCTGCGGAGTAGCGTTCAAAACAGTGCTTCGCGAAGGCTTTGGTTTTGCCATCTTGCAACTGGTTAATCATCTCCATGTGTGACTCCTTTCCTTGATAAGAAACTGCCAATAATCGCGAGTGACTGCGGTTATTACAGGCTTCAGTGTAGCGGCTCTCGCATCATTGTGCAGAATGTTAGCGCAATGGTGTTATGTCAGCAGGGCATCCAAGATGATTTTCAGGGCGATGCTCGCCAGCAAACACATAATGAGATTATCAAACCAGCGGTGGGGTAATCGCCTGCCAAGCTGGGCACCAATAGGCATGGCGGCGAGTATCACAAGCAATGCGCCCAGGCTGTAGAGCGTGCGCTCACCCGTAAGAATGCCAGCACTGAGTAGTGCAGGGATTTGTACCAGGGTAATGGCAACGAAAAATACCGAAATTGAGCCAATAAAAACGCGACGCTCAAGCTGCATGGCATTCAAAAAAGTGACTGAGGCAGGGGCCGACATGCCCGCAGCGCCTTGAAGCACACCCGCCAACAAACCGACGGGGAGTACAATTCGCTTTGCGACCGTAAATGGTAGCGTTGCGGTACGCTTGGCCAGCTTGATGATGAGATACAGAAGAATTGCTGCAGCGACGCCTAGCGATAGCAGTGTTGGTGAGAGCACTACTAGCCCCCAGGTGCCAAGTACAATGCCAGCGCCACCGGCTACGGCAAATGAGAGTAGAAAGCGCAAGGGGAGAAGGTGCTGGCGGTACTGCCATACCTGAAGCGCATTGCTAAAAAGATTGGGAGCTACCAGCACGGCAATGGCCAGCTTAACGTCATAAAGCATGGTCAAGACAGGTACAACGACCACCGGAACTCCCGAGCCAATTGCTCCCTTAACAATCCCTGCAATGACGAAAGTGAGCAGTGCAATAATCACGGCGAGTTTCCTTAAGCAGGTATCATGGGCGATACCTGCTATGGGTGAAGCTACTAAGGATTATCTAAGTAAGGGATTATCTAAGCACGTAGCAGGGCGTATAGGGCTGGCCATCAAGCTTCATGCGCCCTTGGGCAACAAAGGAGCTAAGCAACGCATCTAAACGTTGCATCAATTCGGGCTCAGCGGTGAGCTCGAAGGGGCCATGAGCTTCAATGGCGCGAATGCCCGGCTCTTTCACGTTACCCGCCAC
>NZ_JAMZBE010000272.1:0-2036 GCF_024158645.1 Halomonas sp. 707B3 | reverse complement strand
ATGCCAAACACACCGGAGAGCATGGAGGTGAAAAACACCACGCCGACAAAGGCGAATCCCATTAACAGTGTCATGAAAGACGCCCTCAGCTACGACAGAATGGCCACACCTGATAGAACTTGCGGCACTGGAACTCTGCCTGGCAGCTGTTGAGCTGGGCCTGGTAGCGGTTGGAAAGGCTCGCCACTTGGCGGCCTGCATTGAGCACCTGGGGCTGACTGCGATAAGTGCCCCGCTGATAGCCGCCTGCGCCTTCGTGATAGGCGTAATAGAGGTGCTCAGGATTGTTGAGCGAGACGCCCGTTTGGGCGCGAGTGCGGGCGTTATACCAGCCAATGAAGTCGATGGCGTGCTTCATGTGCGTGCGCCGGGCAAACAGACTGCCCGCTTGGTCTTCGTACTCGCCCCATACCGGGTCTTGAGCTTGGGCGTAGCCTTTGGCGGAAGAGGGGCGCGGGCCGGGAATAAAGCCAAGGTAGTATTTGCGGTCTGGACGCACGTGGCTACGAAACGAGGACTCCCGCTGAATAAACGCCATTTGGGTCGCGATGGGCGTTCCCCACTTCTCTTCAGACTCTTGCGCGTAGTCGTACCAGCTGGGCTGTTCGCGGAAAATCTCGCAGATATTGGTCTGATCCTCCGGCGGGCTGGGCGCAAAGGTCGCGCACCCAGAGAGCAGCAGTAGTGCCGCGACGGCCAGCCAACCGCGTAGCTGGGCGGTATAAGAGGAGGCAGCGGAAGAGAGCGCAGAGACCCAAAAGCTATCAACAGGGCGATGCATAGGACGGTCCTTGTGGATATAAGTCGTGTTACTCACGTTTTGTATAGTGTACTGGCGTATAAAGCGCGTTGGCCGCTTAGCGCAGCAGTGGCTCCAGGCAGCGTCGCAGGCGCTGCGCCTCGCGCACCAGCGTTTCCCCAGAGAGCATGCCCACCCCCATCACCAAGCCCACGCGGGGGTCGTTCGGCGCACACACCGGGCTTAACGGCCGCACGATCAAGTGCTCTTTCAGCAACGATTGCGCGATGGCCACATCGTTAATGCCCGGCTCGAACTCCACGCAAAGGCTGATGGCACTGCTGGGAGCCGACACCGAGCGCACGTGGGGCAGCGAGCGCAGCTGGTCGTGCAGCACCTGCTGGCGGCCTAAATAGTCCCGCTGAATGCGCCGACACCAGGCATCCAAATCACCATCAAAAATAAACTGGGCCAGCACGGCTTGGTCCAGCATACGGCCCTCGCGAAACAGCTCGCTGCGCAGGCGGTTCATGGGCCCTGCCAAATGCCGCGGCACCACCAGGTAGCCCAGCCGCAGGCCGGGAAACATCATCTTAGAGAAAGAGCCTACCAGCAAATGGCGTTCAGAGTGGGCATCAAACAGCAGGTTGGGGTGGTCGTCGCGGTTAAATTCATAATCATCTTCCACCACATAGGTGGGCGATAACGCCTCACACAGCCGCTGTTTATGCTCGGCGCTGGTCGGCACGCTGAGCGGGTAGTGGTGCGAGCCGGTCAGGTAAGCCAGCGCCACGGGGCCGTGAGTAGCAGGTAAGGCATGGCCCGCTTCCGGCCGCCACGGCAGCATTTCGATGTTAAGCCCGGCGGCGGTAAACACGTTGCGCGCCCCCCAGTAGCAGGGCGACTCCATGGCCACTGTATCGCCCACATCTGCCAGGGCGACGGCGCACAGCTCGATACCGTTGTGGGTGCCATCGGTAATGATGATCTGCTCGGTATCGCAATGGATATCCCGCCAGCGGGCCAGAAAATCACGAATCGCGCGTTTCAGCGGGCCGTAGCCGCCGGTGGAGTAGGAGAGCAGCAGGGCATTTTGCGGCACCGTCACGCTGGCGTAGAGCTGACGCCACTTGCGCATGGGGAACTGAGCGATATCTGGAATGCCGGGCACGAAAGCCCCGCTCTGAATCATGCTAGCCCCAGGGCCTTGCAGCACCCGCTGGGCGCGCTGTGATAGCTGAACATTGGCGGGGGCATCGGGCGGTGGCGTTACCGGCTTGCAGGTCCAGGTGCCTTG
>NZ_JAMZBE010000271.1:0-2073 GCF_024158645.1 Halomonas sp. 707B3 | reverse complement strand
GAACGAGGCCAACTTTATCGCCATGATCTACCTGATTGGCAGCCCGGTGGGCCGCCTATTCGATCAGGCCAAATCCACGTGAAGTGACGAAGAACCATTTTTATCCGCGTGCGTGGTTCAGCGCTGCGCCTAGCGCTGTGAAGTAGTCGCTAAACGCGCTATTAATTTGTTCGCGTTGTTCCCCTTGTGGGTATAAGCCGCGTTCGGCTTCTGTCGAGCTTTTGGTGCCTTTCACCAAAAAGTGATTTTTGAGCGGGGCATCCTGCACAAAAGCCTCAAAGGCTCGGGCGCATAGCTCTTCTGGCTTGCTGTAGTAGAGCTGGCCTAACACTTTATCCATCGCCGCAGAGTGGTGAAACAGAGGGCTGGGCTGCTGACCATCTGGCTGAAGCATAATGGCCCGGAAGCAGGCGATTAACCGCTGATTTAACGTGTGGTGAATAGGCTTGGTGTCGGCCAGCCAGGCGGCGGAAGCAAAGACGCTGTTCGGCACGGCTTGAAAGCATTTAGGCGCAATGTAGTGGTCGAAGGCGTGAAACCACTCATGGGCAATACTGCCAGGGCCTGCGTTTTTGGCCAGCGCGAAGCTACGCTGGCTAGGGTCGTAGTGGGCGGAAACACCGGGTCTGCCACCAGTACCGTATTGCAGCGCGAGAGAGCCCCTTAGTGAAATCAGCGTTTCGGTACCTTGGAGAATTAGCATTAGGTCGCAAAGCGCATCGTGAAATAGCTCCGCTGCCCGATCTCGCTCGGCGCTCGTCACCCAGCGGCCAATCTCGATGGAGCGAAAATCAAATTGGCGACGAATCAAGCCAAAACTGCTGGCCGATTCCAAGCGGTGCGAAGGGCCGTTGCGGAAAAATGTTCGTTCGTGAAAACTCACTCTCTACCTATTGCTGTCTGCATGAATGGCCTTGTGATACGCGGCCAAGGTGTGATGAGCCAGCCTTGCACCCATGAAAAAGCGCCCTCATAAATGAGGACGCTTTTTTAAGCACCAATGCTTCTAGTACCTAGCCTTCCGTGGTGTCACGTAGCTCATCCTGAGCTGACTCCTTCCGTGGGTAATATTCGCTGATCCTTAGCGTACATTCCCTTGTGACGCGGTATCCCTGCCGCGAACCTTTTTAACTATAGGGTAGGGTTAAATGATGTACAAGATAATATTGTATGTTTATTGTACTTAAATAGTACGTAAATGATGGTTTATGTTAACTACCCATATTAAAACAAAGAGTTAACGATGAATCTGAAGAATATTGTTTTTTATACACGGATGGTAGATAGGGCTTGTAACCTTAGACGAGCGCCCCAAAGTAATTAAAGTAACGCACAACGCTATCCCACTCTTCACTATCAGGAGCATCGAGATGAGCAAGCGTATTCTAGTGGTACTAACCTCACATGATCAGCTAGGCGATACTGGCGAGAAGACCGGTTTCTGGTTGGAAGAGTTTGCAGCGCCTTACTACGTGTTTAAAGACGCGGGAGCTGTGGTCACGCTGGCATCACCGAAAGGCGGCCAGCCGCCGCTGGACCCTAAAAGCGATGCAGAAGATAGCCAAACCGACGAAACGCGTCGTTTTAAGCAAGACGAAGCTGCCCAAGCAGAGCTTGCCAATACACACCTGCTGAGCGAGATGAAAGCGGACGATTTCGATGCAGTCTTCTACCCCGGAGGCCACGGTCCGCTGTGGGATTTAGTGGATGACAAAGACTCCATCAAACTGATTGAAACCTTCATTGCCCAGGGCAAGCCGGTGGCGTCTGTTTGTCACGCGCCAATCGTGCTAGTAAATGCCAAAGACAGTAACGGCGAACCGCTGGTGAAAGGTCGTCAAGTTACTGGCTTCACCAACGGTGAAGAAGATGCTGTCGGCCTCACGGATGTGGTACCGCACTTGGTAGAAGATGCGCTGCAGAAGTATGGCGGTATCTATAGCAAAGCCGATATCTTTACGCCCTATGTACGTGAAGATGGCCAGCTAATTACCGGCCAGAACCCGCCTTCTTCAGCACCTACAGCTGAAGCGCTGATGGCGTGGCTGACACGCTAAACGAGCGGCTCGATAG
>NZ_JAMZBE010000270.1:0-2113 GCF_024158645.1 Halomonas sp. 707B3 | reverse complement strand
CCGCGCCAGCGGCAAGCCGATCCATTTGGTGGGCGTTGAGTTTTCAAGCGTTAAGCGGCAGATAGTCGCGTTTGACGTGGAGACACAGCAACCAACCCAAACCGACTCCCTGCATTCGCAATGACCAGAGCGTGAATCAGCAGGCTTCTTAATGGCGCTGGGTAAAGCCCACAAGCATCATAAACAACCGTATAGAAGGAACTCATTAATAGCCCAACCCCAGCGACTGATCAAGCTCAGACAGCTCATTGAGTGCCTGTAGCCGCTTGTTATCTATTGCCTGCTTATAGTGCATTACATCTTTGTACTTTACCTTTCTACGGTTTCCTGAGCGATGATACGGAATATGACCTTCATCTAATATCTTGATCAGCGTAGGACGCGACATCCCCAGCATATCGGCTGCTTCTTGGGTGGTCATTTCAGCATGAACGGGAATGAGCTTCACGGTATTGCCATCACCAAGCTCTGTCAGGATATCCACCAAGAGGCGCAAGGCGCTGACAGGGACTTCCACTTGGTGAAGCCGCCCCTCTTTGTCAGATATAGCGACCTGCTGGGAAGAGGCAGCGGTCTCAACGTAAGCGGCCAGCTCTCGGCTTGATAATTTTGCTAATGTCGCTTCCTCTTCACTGGGAAGCAGTGTCGACATGGCGGCCATAACTTCTCTCCTTTCGGCATGTGTGTTGTTGTCACAATACACACAGGCTGAAGGTTATTCGAATTATTCGAATAAGAATATGGCCGAGGTTATCTCCCCCTGGTGCCAGCATGCACGGACTGCTCAGCCACCCTGAGTTCGTTCAGCAGTTAATGGAAGGGTTTGCACCTCCAGAAATCGTCCAACTGATGAATTTCTCTACGCTCAAAAATCACAGCGGCAATTACATCACGCCCCTGTTCGAGGAGAAATTCGAAGACGTGGTGTGGTCGGTGGAGATCACCTGGGAAGGCCTCACACAAGAGGTTTTAGAGCTTCAGTCGACTGTTGATCGCACTATGCCGATCCGGTTGATGCACTACGTGGCCTGCTTTTACGACCACCTGCTCAAAAATGGCACCACCACCCCGAGCAAAGGGCTACCACCCATTCTGCCTATTGTGCTGTACAACGGCTCTGAGCGCTGGACGGCACGCCAGGATATCTACGACATGGTGTACCCGGAACCACCAGCTTTTCTTCAAGTCTATCAACCACACCTACGGTATTACCTTGTGGATGAAGGGCGCTATACTGATGAAGAGCTGGGGTTACGCCCAACACCGCTGAGCGGCGTGTTCAGTATTGAAAAGGCGTCTGCTGACAGGAAAGGGCTGCAGCAAGCCGTTGATCGCATTGTTGCCATCATACAAGCCTCCCCTGATAAAGAGCGGATAGACAACATTATCACCCGCTGGCTCAAACGATATCTTCAGCGGCTGGGAGCCAAGGCAAACCTAGACCAGCTCACAAGCTTGATGGAGGACAAAGACATGTTGGCAGAAAATCTTGAAAACTGGGCGCAGCAAGAGCACCAAGCGGGCATTGAAAAGGGCACAAAGCTGGGCATTGAAAAGGGCACAAAGCTAGGCATTGAAAAAACTGCTCGCAACTTGCTGAAGCTTGGAGTGCTTAGTAACGAGCAGATTGCCGAGGTAACAGGGTTAGCAATAGAAGACATTTCCAAGTTGCAAGCAGAGACACAACACTAACGGGCTGTTAACAAACCTGGTTCAGTTTCCAAGCTTGGGAGGAAAAAGACATATTGGCTGAAAACATTAAATACATTCCTTCATGCCGAGCGTCACTTGGCTGAATATTGAACGTTCGATAGCATCCCCATTGTATGCTTGCGCTGCTGCTTGATGGCGCTACCCAGCAGCTAATTAGCCCTATGAAACAACCGCCTATTACCTAGCTAATCGCACCATGCAAGCCCGCTAAGCACGAACTAACCCGCACTTCCGCATGCTAGACTACCCATAGTTTGCACAGCGCCACCCTTGGAGGCCAAGCATGTCAGCTACTCATCGCCGTAAACTGCCCATCGGGATTCAGACCTTTTCCGATATTCGCGAAGGCGGCTACTACTATGTCGATAAAACACCGTTCATTGAGAAGCTGGCCAACCAA
>NZ_JAMZBE010000269.1:0-2141 GCF_024158645.1 Halomonas sp. 707B3 | reverse complement strand
ACGAGGCCAACTTTATCGCCATGATCTACCTGATTGGCAGCCCGGTGGGCCGCCTATTCGATCAGGCCAAATCCACGTGAAGTGACGAAGAACCAAAAAATGATAGTGGTGAAGTCACCGGCTTTTTTGGCACGATTCAGGATATTTCTGATCGAAAACATGCTGAACTGGCGCTGCATACAAGGGCACAACAACAGCTACTTGTGGCTACTCTGGGAAGACTGGCACTATCTGCCGCCAGCCTCGATGAAGTGTATGCGGAAGCTGTGTCGGTCATCGCCCAGGGCTTGAGCGTGGAGTTTAGCAACGTTCTGGTGTTGGAAGGGTCTCAAAAATCTTTGGTCTTACAAGCTGGCATCGGTTGGAAACCAGGCTGGATGGGCCAACCAGTAGGTGATACTCAACAGCAGACGCATACATCTAGTGTCTTTGAGTCACACGAGCCCGTCATTATTCATGACTTTAGTGAAGAGCCACAATTCATCCGATCTGAACTACTTGCTTCCCATGGCATTGTAAGCAGTGTTGATGTTTTGGTGGGAGGATTGGAAAAACCTGTTGGTGTGCTGGGTGCCTACTCTACTACCATTCGACACTTCTCGGCTGATGATGTCAGTTTCTTGCAAGGGGTTGCCAATATTCTTAGCGCTGCGGCCGAGCGTCATTGGACTAACCAGCGGCTTAGCCACATGGCGCTTCATGATTCGCTGACAGACTTGCCAAATCGTTCGCTTTTAACTGATCGGCTTAACGTAGCGCTGTCATTCGCCCATCGGCACAACCAGCACATAGCGTTACTTTTTCTAGACCTCGACCTGTTCAAACATGTGAATGATGAACCGCCCCGGCTTTACCGGAGACTCCATATCTTGAGAGGATGGAGTCATGAACTCACCAAAACGATATTCCCCAGAAGTCCGGGAGCGAGCTGTTCGATTAGTCCTTGAACAGCAAGGCGAATACCCGTCCAAGTGGGCGGCGATCTGCTCCATTGCCAGCAAGTTTGGCTGTACACCAGAGACCTTAAGAGCCTGGTGCAAACGCTCAGAACTCACGCAGGAAGATAGCTCGGCTAACCTGCATGAAAATGAACGACTCAAGCAGCTAGAGCGTGAAAACGTCGAATTGAAGCGCGCCAATGAAATTCTCCGTAAGGCGGCTGCTTTTTTCGCCCAGGCGGAGCTCGACCGCAAACCCAATTGATGGTGTCATTTATCGACGAGCATCGTGCTCAGTTCGGGGTCGAGTCGATTTGTAGCCAGCTGCCAATCGCCCCATCGACGTATTACCACCACAAGTCACTTGAGACCGATCCTGAGCGGCGGGCAGGTCGATATCGGCAGGATGCGTTTCTTACCGCTGAGATTCAGCGAGTGTGGAAAGAAAACTTCTGCGTCTACGGTGCCCGTAAGGTCTGGCGGCAACTCCGCCGTGAAGGCGTTAATGTTGCTCGTTGCACTGTAGAACGGCTCATGCGCCGCCTGGGAATTCGCGGCGTGGTGCGAGGCCAACGCCCCTTCACGACCATCAGTGATCCCGGCCAGAAACGGGCACCTGATTTAGTGAAACGTGACTTTACGGCCATGCGTCCAAATCAGCTTTGGGTGGCCGATTTTACCTATGTCGCTACCTGGTCTGGCTTCGTTTACGTTGCGTTCGTTATCGATGTTTATGCACGCTGTATCGTGGGTTGGCGTGTAGCGACGTCGATGAGAACGGCACTGGTGCTGGACGCTCTAGAGCAAGCTCTGTGGGCACGAAAACACAGACAAGGGTTGATCCACCATAGTGATAGGGGAAGCCAATATCTCTCGATCCGCTACACCGAGCGTATGGCTGACGAGGGTATCAATGCCTCAGTCGGCACCACCGGCGACTCCTACGATAATGCGCTGGCAGAGACCATCATTGGCTTGTTCAAAACGGAGGTGATCCATCATCGTGGCCCATGGAGGGGACTGGATGCCGTTGAGTATGCCACGCTGGAGTGGGTTGACTGGTTTAACAATCGCCGACTGCTGGAACCCATAGGAAACGTTCCACCAGCAGAACGAGAAAGGACGTATTATCGTCAATTGGAGGAGTCGGGTGAAGCTGCCTGACTCAAACAAACCGGTCTCCGGAATAACCGGGGCGGTTCA
>NZ_JAMZBE010000268.1:0-2192 GCF_024158645.1 Halomonas sp. 707B3 | reverse complement strand
GATGGCAACCGCCTGTAGCAAAATAAGCACTGCTGCCACGACGATAACGCCTTTTACCGGATAAACAGGAATTGAAACCATGCCGTAAGTCGTTTCACCACGGGAAAAAGAGCGCTCAAAGAAGCTCCAGCCATAGGTGAGCAACAGCCAAATAAACGGAACGAAAAAGACGAGGTATCCAATTACTTCAAACACGGCCTGTTTCTTGCGAGATAGCAGACGCTTCACCACGTCGACCTCGACGTGAGCGTGGTGGCGCAGCCCATAAGCGGCCATCAGCATAAAGTGAGCACCAAACAACATTTTGGTGACGTCAAACGCCCAGTCGCTGGGGCGGCCAAAGAAAAAACGTGAGGCAATGTCGTACAGAACAATCAGGGTAATGATGGCAATTAACGGTGCGACTATACGGCCAAACAGCTCGTTAAATGCATCGATCGCCTTGGCAATCGCGTTCATGGAAGATCTCCGCAGTCAGCACAAAAAAACCGCCCCGGTCCCCCGGGGCGGCACAGAAGCGCCTTATAGGCAGGCTTCGATCTCTTCCAGTGAGGGCAGGCTCTCCATGGTACGGCTCATGTTGAAGGGAGCCGACACGTCACGCCATTGTGCGTAGTCTTCAAGGTAGGTCACCATGGAGTGGTAGACCTTGGCGTGGTCTGGGTTTTCACAGGCACCGCGCACGATCACTTCGTTCGTGATCTCTTGGATGCGCGCCAAGTCTTCGTCAGAGAACTGATTGATGGTAACGCCGGCATCAATAAATTTCTGGGTAGCGTCTGTGGATTCGCGCTCAGACCAAGCCAGTGACCATGCCATGGTGGCGTCAGCCGCAATTCTCAGCTTTTGCTGAGTCTCTTCTGACAGCGCATTCCACGCATCAAGGTTGATCATGACGCCGAATACGCTAGCGGACTGGTGCCAGCCTGGGGTGGCCCAGTACTCGGCTACTTCGGCAAAGCCTGCATTGAAGTCAACGCCGGGGGTGGAGAATTCACCCGCGTCAATCACGCCGCGCTCAATGGCTTGGTACACTTCGCCACCGGCCAGCGTGACCTGTGAACCGCCTAGCTCTTCAAGCACGCGACCTTGGTCACGGCCAGAAAGACGCAGGCGCTTGCCTTCCAGGTCCGCAATGCTCTCAATCGGCGTGCGGCCCATAAAGCCTGACTCGTTATTCAGGGCGGCGTAGGGCAGGTACATCATGTTGTACTGGCCATAGATCTCTTCATAGAGTTCACGGCCGCCCCACTGCTGAATCCAGTTGATATAGTCAACGGCGTTAAACAGGCTGGTCGTTGTGGCCAGCGGCGAGAACGCTGGGTTCAGGCCGGCCCAGTAGCCTGGCCAGTCACCTGCGGCTTGGATCGCACCGGTTTCGGTGGCATCAAACACTTCGGTGCCAGGCATCAGCGTGCCGCCTGCACGGAAATTGATCTGCACTTCGTCACCGGCCAGCTGGTTGACCAGCTCGGCCCAGTGCTGATCAATCTTGATCAGATCCAAGTTCTCCGGCCAAGTGGTGGTCATGGTCCACTGCTCTTGGGCTTGGGCGGTAGACGTGAGGGCGGCGAAAGCGACGCCAGCGGCAAGGCTGGTCAATGCGAATTTTGTAATCTTTTTCATTGTGTGTTTCCTGGTACTTTGGCGGTTAGCGTTATTAGTGTTGGAGACCTGAAAGCAGGAAAGTACAGCGAGCAGGCTGACGTTTACGTAAAGTAAAACAACGCTGCGCTGAATTGCTAAGCTAGCACACTCCACCCGCTGCAACGCAATATCAGTAATTCTAGGAAGTTAACGCGTAAAATGTCGGCGTTTTATTTTAAAAAATACATATAAAACATTGGTTTATTGAGATTATATGCGTTTTTTTATGGCCGCTAAAGAGTGAGAAAACGTTGAAAAGTGCGGCTTTGTTAAACCAAAGTTGTAAGAGAATTTTTGCCTGAGGAGCTGCCATGGGTGGGTCATACCATGTCGAGTCTATCCCAGAGCCCTGCGCTGCTGTCGCACAGCAGGCGGCGTTGCTCACTCATTATGCAATTCGCCTTAAACGGCGTGGTTGGCGTGGATTAGTGTGGCTTGAAGGCTCGCCTGAACAGGCTCGCCAGCAGGCGCTGGCGCTGTGGCAGGCCGCTGGCTGGCAGGCACCTCTGTGGGTAGGCGACACCCAGCAGGCCCCCGTATCACCA
>NZ_JAMZBE010000267.1:0-2208 GCF_024158645.1 Halomonas sp. 707B3 | reverse complement strand
GGGCTTGCGAAAGCCAACTTGCACGGGGCGAATGATCAAAAAGTGCTCGCTGGCGGTGATAGGGAAAGTGTCGGCGCCGGCTTCACGGATTCAGGTATATATCCTCAATAAATGTGTCCGCTCATTCATTGAGGTTATGTAGCCAGATCATTTGACTTTATCCACTGATTCGCCAGTAAGCAAAGAAAAAATAGGTGGCATATCCCAAAGTCGTGTGTGGCTCGCTTTGCACTGCATAATAATGCCGCATAGAAAACCACTACTCTGCGGCCTTTGAAGCTGATCAGGCCTCTAGCGGCCAACCAAGGCAAAGCGCGAACTAGCGATTTTGAGTGGCAACCCAACCAAGACTGCTCCTAACTGAGTGCAATGCAAACCATCTCCCTACCAAACCACTGCTGCTTAAGCCCCCGCTGCTTTTCCAACAGCAATGTGAGGTAGTCGCGCAACGGATGGACAGATGACAGCGCAGCAAGGTGCTTACGAAGCCGCCGTTGGTAAGGAAACTGCTCGGCAGGCACATGCAACGGCGTGGCGTTTTGAGTAAGCCATTCAATGCCGGGCAGGAGTATATGCGTGGCGTTGCTGTCGAGCGCTAGCGTGACGCCTTTAACATCGAAGTCCCCGGCGTAGATGTGTGTTCGGCGGGTTTTGTGCCAAGCATCAACCAGTAACGCAAAGCCACCACCGTAGTGGCTGTCACCGCGGTAGACGATCAGCGGGTTTATGTAGCCGCTTAGTGATGGTATTTCTGGTGAGAACTCATAGAAGCTGTCGAGGTTTTCGACCTGAATCAAGGCGCTAAACGCGCTCAGCTTTAGGCCGAGTACATCCACATCGCGAATAGCCCGTGGCTCGTTGGCAAGCCCCGCTATTGGCTGCGGCGGAAAGCTGACGAGTACCCTTCTTGCACGGGGGCTTTCGCGGGTGGCTTTGTCTTCCTCTACGCCTTCTTTTGCCTGGGCGCTGCTGGTCAGGCCGCTGAGTGAGCGGCCTAGCGGCGCTATGCGGGCGCTTTCTAACACGTCATTGATCTGCGCCAGCAAGGCGGTGTCAAAGCGCAGCGCTTTACTGTTAATTCGCGTGGCCAGGTCAATGTCGTGCTGGTGGCACCAGGCCACTACGTCGTCTACCCACTGGCGGCGCGGCTTCTCCACCGCGGGTTGGCGGAGAAGTTCGCGGGCGACGCCGTTTAGGCCATTGCGTGCACGGCTGGGTAGGTTCATACGGCCAGCTGCAGTTCTACATCGTGGATGAGGCGCAGGTGATTGAATTGGCTGGCCTGGCTCTCCTGCTGTTTGAGTCGAAACGCCTTCTGGTCGCTGCGTGGCAGGCCCTGGTATTCGGAAATCACCTGGAAGAGCCATATCTCATCCGGCCATTCCAGCGGGCTTGCGTGCAGGTAATCAAGGGCGCTGACCGGCTTCGCCTGGGGCTGGTCGATCACACTTAAATAGAAGTGTTCCACATCCTGCTTGAGCGCCTGCTGGCGGGCAGCGGCGAGGCTGCTTTCTTGCGCTTGGGCAGGGGCCGCCGCTTCTACGGTTTGCGTGGTGTGGCGCGGCTGGGGTAGCCGGTGCAGGAGGTCGGCGAGCAACCGGCACTCCAGGTTGCGATCCAGCGCCGGGGCGGCAGCAGCGCTTAGCGGGGCGGCCTGATTGACCAGCCCTGGCACCTCGCTGCGCCGGGCGTAGTTACCCGGCACAAAGCCGGGGTGTTCGCGCATAAAGGCGACCATGCCGCTGATCAGGCGGCTGCGCGCCTGTTGCTTGCGAAAGCGCGCCATCAGTTCAATCAAGCGCCGCTGCACTTCGCGCAGGCTGGTGTAGTGGTGGCTTAGCTGCTGTTGTAGCTGGCTGATCAATAGTTTGCGCAGGCCGCCGTCGCTGCCCACAAGTTCGATCAGCTCGTCGAAGTCGATCAGCGCCAGGCCGTCCAGCAGCCTCGCGATCTGCTTCTGGGCGCGGTCGTTTTCGCGGATCTTGTCGTTGAGCTGGCTGACAAAGCCGAAATCGCTATTCAGCCGCTGCCATAAGCTGTCGATGGCATCGGCAAAGCGCCCGTTCAGGTCATCGACCTCCTGGCGCAGGCGCATCAACTGCTGCTCCAGCCGCCCGTGTTCGCCGCGGCTGCGCGCCTCCCGGTAGCTGTGTACCAAGGCGCGAATCAGCTCCAGGGTTTCCGCTACATCGGCGTTCACATGACGGC
>NZ_JAMZBE010000266.1:0-2214 GCF_024158645.1 Halomonas sp. 707B3 | reverse complement strand
CACATAGCTGGCGGCGCGCTTGAGCTGTGGGCTAAGCGCCGCGTAGCTCTCGGCTAGCTGCTGGTGAATGCTGTCCAGGCTGGTGGCGTGAGTGGCGTTGTCTGGCATGGCACCCTCTTTTATGAAAATAAAACATTTGTGCCAATGATAAATGTTTTTGCAACAGATGTATTGACGTCGTCCCAGCGACTACTCTATCGTTCAAAAAAACACATTCGTTTCTTTTTATTTAAAATAAAGAAACAAACGTTTCGTTAAGTTTTGACGACTGATCCGAGGAGGTTAGAAAAAGCACCATGTCTGCTGACGTTACTGCGCTGCCCAATTATGAAACGCTGCTGGTCACTCTGGATGCCCGCGTATTGACCGTGCGACTAAATCGCCCGCAGCGCCTCAACGCCGTTGTTGAGGCGCTCTACCAAGAGCTGCTGGATGTGCTGCGAATAGCACAGCAGTTGCCTCAGGTCCGGACGGTGGTGCTGACCGGTGAAGGGCGCGCGTTCTGTGTCGGTGCCGATATGAAGGCCCACGGCAGCGCTAAGCGCACGCTGTTTCAGCGCCGGACGTACTTGCAGCTAGGCAATGATGTGTGCGAGGCCATTACCAAACTCAGTAAGCCGGTGGTAGCTGCTGTGAACGGCTATGCGCTGGGGGCTGGCGCGGAAATAGCGGTCTCCTGTGATTTTATCGTGATGGCCAATGAGGCGCAGATTGGTTTTCCAGAAACCAGTATTGGCACTTGCGTGGGCGGCGGTGTTTCAAAACTACTGCCTCAACTGGTGGGGCTTACCCAAGCCCGGCGCTTGCTCTATTTAGGCGACAAACTTCATGGGCCAGAAGCCGCCAGGATCGGCTTGGCGCTGGCCAGCTACCCCCAAGCGCAGCTGATGGCCGAAGCGCAAACACTTGCCGAGCGGCTTGCCAAGCAGGCACCGGTTTCTATGGCGATGCTCAAGCCGCTGGTCAATCGCAGCGCCCATACCAGCATGGAGAGCCAGCTGCAGCAGGAGCTGGATGCGGTGTTTACCTGCTCCACCACCGACGACTGGCAAGAGGGGGTCGATGCCTTTGCCGAGCGGCGCCCGCCTAATTTTCAGGGCCAATGAGTGTGGGCTTAACCCTTAGAAACGAGCTCTGAATCAAGTCGTTGCGCACTTCTTTGTCAAACAGGTTACGCCATGAACACTATCGAAGGTCATCTTCCAGTCCGCAGCCCGCTGCACGACATCTTAGCCCCCACCGGCATTGCCATCGTTGGAGCCTCTGCAGACCCGACCAAGCGAGGCTATAAAGCCATGGTAGGGCTGATCAACGGCGGCTACCGGGGGAGCATCTACCCGATCAACCCAAAAGCCGATCATATTCTAGGTGTGAAGGCATGGCCCTCTATTGCCGAGATGCCGGGCAGCCCCGAACTTGCGCTGCTGTGTACGCCTGCCGCCACCGTACCTGCGCTGATTGCCGAGTGTGGCCGCCGTGGCGTGAAGGGGGCGGTGATTCTGGCCAGCGGGTTTGGCGAAACCGGTGAAGCGGGTGCGGCATTGGAGGCGCAAATGGTGGAGGCCGCCCGTGCCCACGGTGTGCGTATTATCGGCCCGAACACCTCAGGCATGTTTAACCTGCACCATCAGATTAACTTGCTGGCGCTGGATAACGTTAAGCCGGGTGATATTGGCATCGTGTCTCAATCCGGCAATATGCTGCTCTCCTTGGCGCTGGAGGCACAGCACAACGGGCAGGTGGGGTTTAGCACCTACGTTGGCCCGGGCAATCAGAGTGATATCGGCTTTAACGATTACCTGCGCTACCTAGGGGAAGACGAGCACACGCGTGTGGCGACGCTCTACGTGGAAGGCTTCCGTGATGGGCAGCAGTTTCTGAAAGTGGCCCGTGACGTGACCGCCATGAAGCCGGTGGTGGTGTATAAATCCGGTGCCACCGAGCAGGGCCAAAAGGCTGCCAGCTCTCATACCGGTGCGTTGGCCGGTAGTTACCAAATGACCGTCGATTTGTTGCGCCAGGCAGGCGTTAGCGTGGTGCAGTACTCCGATGAAATCCTGCCCGTGGCGGAAGGCTTGGGGCGGCTGCAAAAAGCCCCCGGTAAGCGCGTGGCGGTGATTTCTGACGGCGGCGGCCAAGCCACCATTGCCGCCGACCGGTTATCAGAGGCGGGCCTGACGCTGGCCGAGCTTTCTGACGCTACCCGCTCTGCAC
>NZ_JAMZBE010000265.1:0-2246 GCF_024158645.1 Halomonas sp. 707B3 | reverse complement strand
ACCCGCCACGCTGCCCAGAAGGCGCAGACAGCACTATTTTGCGCCAGCTAGAGGCCTTTGGACTAACGTGGGATGGGGAAGTGATATGGCAAAGCCATCGTCATGATGCCTACCAGCACGCGCTGGATCAGCTCGTTGAACAGGGGCTGGCGTATCCATGCAGTTGCTCGCGTAAGCAGTGGCAGGCCTTTGACATCTACCCCGGCTGGTGCCGAAACGGCGTGTGCGATGCCACCAAGCCGGTCGCATGGCGGTTGCGCAGCGACCTCGCCAAACGCCCCGTAGGTTGGAATGATCGGCTGTTCGGCGAGCAGCACTTCGACCCCGCCGAACTGGGCGACGTAGTGTTAAAGCGCAAAGATCAATTATGGGCCTACCAGCTCGCGGTGGTGGTGGATGACGCCCACCAGGGCATTACCAATATCGTGCGCGGGTACGACCTGCTGGATAACACGCCTTGGCAGCAGCAGTTACAGGCAGCGCTAAGCCTACCAACACCTCGTTACCTGCACCTACCATTAGTGGTAACTACGGATGGCCAAAAGCTCTCCAAGCAGAACCTAGCGCCCGCCCTAGCCGAAGAGAGCACCGGGATACGCCGCCAGCTCTTTCAGGCGCTGCAGCTACTCGACCAAGCGCCACCGCCAGCGCTTGTCGATGAATCGCCGGAAGCGCAGCTACGCTGGGCAATAGAGAACTGGTCGGTGTCACGCCTGGCACCGCTTGCCCATCGCCCCACTCCACCGGAGCAGTAAGATGTACGTCTACCGCATCATGCTATTTCTTGTGTTTGGCGGCTACCTGCTATCACCGCTGTTTATGGATGGCTGGGGCGACCCGAGCGTGGCCTGGTACCGCCCTTTTGCGATTTGGGGCGTCCTGATTGCCCTGACGCTATGGCTTGAGCAGAAGAGGAAGTTAGATGAACGCTGAGCTGATAGGCGTTGTATTACTGGGGCTTAGCTACCTTGGGCTGCTGTTTGGCTGCGGCATGGCCGTCGAGCGGGGCTGGGTGCCAGTGCGCATTACTCGCCACCCGATGGTGTATACCCTAGCGCTCGGCGTATACGCCAGCGCCTGGGCAATTTATGGCAGCATCGAATTAGCCGCGAATGCCGGGTTTGGCTACCTCGCTTACTACCTAGGGCCAGCGGGAGCTTTCTTACTCGCCCCTGTGCTGCTGGTACCGATTCAGCGCATTACCCGCACTTACCAGCTCTCTTCATTGGCGGATCTGTTCGCCTTTCGCTACCGCTCCCGCTGGGCGGGAACGCTCGTCACGCTGCTTAGCCTATTTGCCGTATTACCGCTGCTGGGCATTCAGGTGCAAACCTTGAGCGATGCCGTCCAACTACTGACCGGCAGTCGCTACAGCGCGGCGGTAGCGCTGCTATTCTGCGCGGTCATTGCAGGCTGCGCCGTGCTGTTTGGCGCCCGCCACAGCCATCGGCACCGCCACGATACGCTGCTGAGCGTGATTGCCTTTGAGTCGGTGATCAAACTGCTTGCCATGCTCGGGCTCGGTGCCATTGCCCTGTGGTGGGTGTTTGACGGGCCTCAAGATTTACAGCGCTGGCTAGAAGGCCCAGGGGCCGCTCTACAAGCTACCACCCCTCAGTTAGAAGCCCCCCAGTGGCGTACGCTTCTGCTGCTGTTTTTCGCGGCGGCCTTTATGATGCCGCACCTGTTTCAGATCACCTTTGCCGAAAGCCTCTCTCGCCATACCCTACTGCAGGCTAGCTGGACCCTGCCGCTCTTTTTGCTCTTGATGGCGCTACCGGTGCCGCTGATCTTATGGGCGGCGCAGTCGGCCAACGAGAGCGTGCCGCTCGCCGCCTACGCGGCGTATCTGATGACCGAGCACTGGTGGGTCGGTGCGCTGGCCTTTATTGGTGGGCTGGCGGCCGCCAGCGGCACCATGATGATGATCGCGCTCGCGCTCTCCGGCATGGTGTTGAATCACATTGTGCTGGTAGCCCGCCCTCCAGAGGCACGTAGCGACCTCTACGGCTGGCTGCTGTGGCTGCGCCGGGGGCTGGTCGGGGCCGTCATTTTCGGTGGCTGGCTGTTTGCCGAAAGCGTCGGGCGCTATCACTCCCTGACGAACCTCGGGTTGGCCGCCTTTGTAGGCATGGCGCAGTGTTTGCCGGGCCTTCTAGCGCTGCTCTATTGGCCGGGTGCCAACCGCAAAGGCATGATTGCCGGCCTTATCGGCGGTATTGGCGTCTGGCTATGGGGGTTATGGC
>NZ_JAMZBE010000264.1:0-2254 GCF_024158645.1 Halomonas sp. 707B3 | reverse complement strand
TAGGCCTCACCAGCATAACGGTGCTATGAGTCCGAACCAGGCAGAGGAAAAGTACTGGGTTAACTATAAAGCGGTGGCCAGTTTTACTTGACCACTACAACAACGTCTGAAACCAAGAATAAAAAAGAAAACCCTTCCTTTATATACTATGACTAGGCGTGCTTTTTAATTGAGCACTTACTCACTACTCAATGCAGTGTTGTTTCATGAATAGCAGCTACTGCCTAGCATCAACCAGTTCGATTTGGTTACTGGGCATTAATGGAGAAAATTCAGCTCCCCCCTATAGAAACCTCTGTTCCTTGTAAACTAATAGCCTTGATTTATTCACACTATTTTTCGTTTTGGTTTAATTAATCCATCACTTTCTAGTTCTTTTCGGAACCGCTCGATATATCGCTTATAAGTTTTTTCCTTCAGATCATATTTAACCAGTAGGTTCTTGAGTTTTCCCTTTTTAGCAATGTAGTCAGACCTAATTTTTCTAACGAGATCCAGATTTTTCTTGTCCTTCAACTGAGATGGCAAAGAAGGCTGTAAGGTATGTAAGTAAGTTATGTCGATTGTTGCACTGCCATCAAACCAGCCCTTTAGGTATTCGGCATATTTTTCATCTGGAACGATGAAAATATGCTCTTTATCTTGGTCAACATCTTTGTTGCGAATGCTGGTTCTTGCCACACACTGATACGCAGTTTCATAGCAACGCTCTGTCAAGAGCGCCTTCATGATCTCATCACCTGAATATCCATGGTCTTCTGCAAACAGTTTCAAGGAATTTTCCTCATTTCTGTCAGGGCGGTTAGATGCAAGGTACACAGCGTGATCAAATCTAGTGTAGCTGTTCTGACCATGTGAGGAAGTGCTGATCTTTTTTATGGCGTCATTGGTTAAAAATTCATGCTGATCCTCCTTTGCGTTGAGGAACAGAAGTGAATTTTTCCCTTGAAGAATGCCTGCCGCAATCTCCTGAGCATAGAGGCATACACTTTGAAGAGATTTTACTGGCTTACCTTGGTATAACAGCGCTTCGTTAGCTGGCTTCTTCTTCAGATATGAAGACCACTTACTCCCAACTATAATGGGGTAAATACGAACCCTGTTAAGATGCAACGTTGGAAGGGGTAGATTATCTAGAATTGGAATTTCCGTAATGGTCTTCTTCATAACTTTTTCCAGAACGAAGCCAGTTAAGGTATCCCGCAGCTGTGCACTTAGTATTGCTACGCGCCTTGAATTGCTGATTACTTCTTCTAATTTTTGCCAACGAATGGCTTGGTAAATATTAAGGAACTTACCATCGCTGCTATACCTCCTGGTGTACATTACTTCGTGGCCTTCAAGCAGAAACTCTAATAGCATTACGACTTCCTTTGTAATGCTATTATCGAACCCCCTACGAGGGTTATCAATGCGGCGTTGTATATCTGCCCTGTCTGCGTCAGGTTTGATAATGACTCGTTGGTAGTTAGCATGAGCGCAAGGCACAGTCATAATGTACTGCTCCCATGTGGATCCTTGATCTTTGAATTCGTAATGCACCTCTAAGTGCTGCACTAGCGTGCTAGGAACTTCATCTATAATGAGCTCTATGTTACGTAATTTTTTAGTGTCTATGGTCGCGAGTATCACATGCGATACAAAAATGACACCTTGAAAGCCATGATCTAAAGCTTTGGTCAGTTCCTCGCGAACAGTGGTAGATGCCGGTATCGTTTTAATATCAATGCGGCATGAATTCACAGGGTTCGCTGAAGCGTTATTTACTGCCGTAAAAACTTCATAATTCTGCTTTGTGAGTTTGTTAGTTTTCGATGCGAAAATTATGGTGTCATTGGGCTTCTTGGCAATGTATGGATACATTTCTTGAACAGTATGAAGGCTTTTGCCTCCACCACAACGGCTCTTAACGTGGAAGACTTCGTTCGACATAGCTATGTCCCTATTTCTGTCAGAATAGGGACATTATTTCACTGTCCGTAAAACTGTGCTCATTTTTTTAAGAACTTTGTCCTCTTAAGTAGAAGCCGAAAAATGGGTCAAAATCCCTTAGAAACTTTAAGGGGAAATGTCCCCTTTTTTATTTTCGCTTTTGGGAGGAGAGCCGGAGTGCTTCCTCCTTTTCAAACGTCCTCCGCCAGCCTGCACTGGGACCTCATAGCAGAAACTCCTCCGCTGCGATTGCGAAAGTTCTGCTGCTCATTTCATGCGTTTTGCTCGGAACTGGTAATGCCTTATCAACGCCATTTTGCGA
>NZ_JAMZBE010000263.1:0-2258 GCF_024158645.1 Halomonas sp. 707B3 | reverse complement strand
GTCAGCAGCTGCTCTTCCAATAGCGTACCGATCGCCAGGGCCAGGGTTTGGCGCGCCACCTGAATGGCATCCGCCAATACCCGATGAGAAGGCAAACGCAGCCCGCTGGGCCACTGCTGAGTGATGGCTTGGCGCAGCGCCTGTTCAATGCGCACCTGCTTACTTAGCCGCTCCGGTTGGAGTGCATAAAGTTGCATAAATTGGTGCAAGACCTGCTGGCGATCCATATCAACGCCCCCTTTTCCGCGTGAAGCCCGCTGCCATCAGGCGTTTAGACGAAAGCATTATGTCAGCTATGCACTTATTTGGTGCGTTGAAAAAGTGGTCTAGTCGAACCCCAAAGTGGTGCATTCGCGTTCTGACCGCCGCCTGCTAGCGTGTAACTATTCCGTCACTGGAATCAGGATACTGCGCCACAGAGCGCCAACGACAACATCCAATAACCTGCAGGACACTGTGCGATGACCACTCCCTCTTCTGAACAGGATAAGCTCGTCCGGGTACTGGCCCGCGGCGACGTATTAGCCCTCGCCTTCGGCGCGATGATTGGCTGGGGCTGGATTGTATTAACCGGCACCGCGATTCAATCCGCTGGCAGCTTAGGTGCTATTTTAGCGTTTATTATCGGCGGTTTAGCGATCATCATGGTGGGCCTCACCTACGCTGAGCTGGCCTCCGCCATGCCCAAAGTAGGCGGCGAGCATGTTTACAGCTACCGCGCCCTGGGCCACTTACCCTCTTTCTTATGCACCTGGGCGATTATTTTAGGCTATTTAAGCGTGGTGGCCTTTGAAGCCGTGGCGCTGCCCACCGTGATTGAGCACCTAGCACCGAACTATGCAGTTGGCCACTTATGGACCATCGCGGGCTGGGAAGTAAAAGCGACGTGGGTGGCCGTCGGTGTTGGCGGCTCGCTCGCCATGATGATTATCAACTACTTCGGTGTGACCACCGCCGCGCTGATCCAGAAAGTCGTGACCGCCATGATTTTGCTGGTTGGCGTGCTGTTTGTCACGGGCGCGCTGTTTGAAGGCGAAACCATCAACATGATGCCGCTGTTCACCCAGGCCGATACCGGCGTGGTAGCGGGCATTGTCGCGGTGCTGGTCATGGTGCCGTTCCTGTTCGTTGGCTTTGACGTCATTCCCCAAGCCGCTGAAGAGATTAACCTGCCCTACAAAGCCATCGGCAAAGTGCTGATGATGTCGGTCATTCTGGCAGTGGTGTGGTACGCGCTGATTATTCTGGCCACCAGCCTTGCCCTGAACAGCACCGAGCTGGCCGCGAGTTCCCTGAGCGTGCCGGATGCCATGGGTAGCCTGTTCAACGCCCCCTGGGCCAGCAATCTGATGGTTCTAGCGGGTATTGCGGGCATCATCACCAGCTGGAACGCCTTCTACATCGGCGGCTCGCGGGCCATTTACGCCCTGGCCCGTGCGGGCATGCTGCCTGCGCCGTTTGCCAAGCTGCACCCGCGCTATAAAACGCCGACTAACGCCATTTTCCTGATGGGCTTCCTCTCCTGTATCGCCCCGTTCTTCGGCCGCCCCGCGCTGGTGTGGATCGTCAACGCCGGTGGCCTGGGCATCGTGATTGCCTACCTGTTCGTGGCCATCTCCTTTGTGGTGCTACGGGTTCGCGAGCCGGATATGCCGCGCCCGTTTCGCATTCGCCACGGCAAGCTGTGCGGCACCTTGGCGGTCGTCCTTTCTTTCGGCATGGCGTGTCTCTACCTGCCCGGTAGCCCGGCGGCACTGAGCGGCGCTGAGTGGAGCATTTTCGCGGGCTGGTCGCTGCTGGGGGTGGGGCTGTACATCCACGCTCTGCGCACCTACGGCCGCGCCTACAGCGACCAACACATGATGGCTGACCTGTAAGCCGTTCCAACACTTTAAAGGAGCACGCTATGAGCTTTATCGAACAGTGGTTGCACGATGCCGTACCGGCCCTGGTGGGCGGGCAGTGGCGCAAGGGCCAGCAGACCTTCGCGGTGGACAACCCCGCCACCGGCGAGACCATTGCCCACGTGGCAGATTTAAGCGCTGACGACACCCGCGACGCCGTGGCTGCCGCTTACGAAGCCGGTGCCGCCTGGCGCGCCACCCCGGTGAAACAGCGCTCGGCCCTGCTGCGCCGCTGGTTTGAGCTGATCAATGAGCACGCCGACGACCTAGCCCGCCTGATGACCCTAGAGCAGGGCAAGCCGCTGGCGGAAGCCAAAGGCGAAGTGACCTACGGCGCCTCATTCATCGAGTTCT
>NZ_JAMZBE010000262.1:0-2262 GCF_024158645.1 Halomonas sp. 707B3 | reverse complement strand
CTGGGTGCCGTCCATGTCATACCTCCTGCCGCTGTGGAGGTCATATTCTGGCCCAGCTCAGGGGGCGAATTCCACACCCAACGTCGAAGAGCCATAAAACTAGGTCGATTAAGCTTTAACTCATCAACAGCATATATATATGCAAAGTCAAAAGCAATAACTTCGGCTTTCTTCTTCCCGCCCTCAGGATTAGTTGCTGAGTTATTGAGTTCTATAGTGCAAGTACCACTATCCTTATTGAAATCTAAGTCTATGCTGTACTCTTCATCGTGAAGACTTTTGGTAATAGACCTTAAATGTGCATTAAACTTTTCCTCAAATTCATAAACATTGTCAATCTCTTTGGAAATAGCCTCAAGGATTTTTTGCAATTGATCTTCTGCTTCAGTTTGATCTGATTTTGCTTTGGACTGCTGCTCCATTAGACCTTCTAGCTTCCCAAGCTCAACTTTAAGCTCACCAAGTCGCTTCAGATTTTTAGTCACATGGTCTAAGCTTTCCTTAGACCGCATATCAGAAAAAACTTGTAACTTATCTTTCCTTATTGAACTGAGTTCTGCCAGAAGACCTTCAGACTCTTCATTCAATTTGGGTAAATCAATCGTAAGAAAGTGCTTCTTTTTCTCAACGAGATTTCTATGGAACAAAACAACGTCTTCAAGTTCTCGTAAGGCTCCATCAATTGCGACGCCAGAAAAACTATATATAGCTTTAAGCTCATTAATCAAATAACCATCTTTGTCTTTGGATAACAGCTCGACAGTATGATTAATGTTGTCTACTTTTCGCTGTATAGATAGAAGTTCTTCTGTATATCGTTCTTCTTTTACTTGTAGTTCTGAAAGTCTTTCTATTGGGTTTGAATATTCTGGTGAATATTCGAATGTTAAAAGGTTGTTCTCTAGCTCTTTAGCATCTGCCTTATACCTCTTAATCTCACTTTTTGGCTTTTGCTCTTTCACTAGCGCATTAATTGATGTGGAATTCCTTTTTCGCCTGTTAACCAGATTCGTCGCATCTCTTTTCTCTGTAAGTAGAGATGTATTATTGAAACCGAAAAGGTATAAAAAAAGTTCGCTATAATCTTTTGGGCCTTGTCGTTTATCAAGAAACTTAGTTGTACTCAACATTCTATGACTGTCATTTCTAATGAATTTCGGCGCTACTGCTCGAACAGAAGGTCTTCTAGTAGATATATTAAAAATTTTATCTTGAATAAATGACTCATATTGCTTTTCTTCAACACTTTCACCATTTATCCAGAATTTAGATTCAGTTTTTTCTTCAATACATAAACGGCGAGAAATTTGATTTATTTTGTTTGAGTAGTCAAAGAAACTGAGAGAAGCAGTTACAAAGTTGTTCTTAAAAAGCGCTTCTATCTCAAGATTTGGCTTTTTAAACTCTTCATCAATGTAAATGCTGTCTATGCTTCCTAGCATTAGAAAATCAACCACTCGTGATAATGTTGATTTTCCAACACTGTTACCTGTACGACCAGAATTTGGCTTGTTTGTGACGAGGTTCAGACCAGACTCGAATTTAACAAATCTTTTTACTTCGTTATTTATCTTTACTTCAAGACTATCAAGCTTCATTTATAAAAACCTCTACTCCATTAAACCCAATAGCCCTAATTGAAAACAACCAATCTAACGACAATATGATGTGATCAATTGATACTTTTAGCTCTGAAGAGCAGTCAGTGAGTATCGCATCTAAGGACGGATTTTCTTCTGCCACTTTCTTTAGAATTTTTGCCCCTATGCTTACAACATTTATTTCTGGGTCACAACCACTTCTAGGAATCATAAGCTGGATTCTCCATGATTATGCATTCAATAAAAGCATGAGCCACAACAACATTCACCCCCAATTCAACATGTTCTTTGTAGACAGGAGTGTTTTTTGATTCAAATACAGTATTTTTTAATCTCTGAATGATAAAATCCAAAATAAACTCTGAATTTTCTCTGACTTTATCTATGTCTATATCAAAAATCAAGTAATCAATCTCAACAGCGTCTAAAGCAAGATAGTATAAATCGTTTAAATTCTGAAGGATTGTATCTTTTCCAAAAGCTATCAATGAGTCAATCTCGGAATATGCCTCTTCTACTTTTGAAGAATGATCTAAGTATTGCTTTATGATATGGTTTTTAGCTTTAACCTGAATCCGTGAGACCGGCCCCCGGAAGCACTTCTAACCCACTGACCTGCATGGCAATATAGCCATTATCGCCATTCACCCAGACAGTGCCA
>NZ_JAMZBE010000261.1:0-2312 GCF_024158645.1 Halomonas sp. 707B3 | reverse complement strand
TATGGGCGCTGTTCACACCGCCTTTCACGGCATCCAGCGCGCAGCGGATTTTGGGTAGCATCCCGCCGTAAATGGTGCCATCGGCAATCAGGCCGTCTACCTGGGCGGTGGTGAGCCCCGTTAGCACCTTGCCTTCGCTGTTCATCAAGCCCGCCACGTTGGTCAGCAGCATCAGCTTCTCGGCGTTCAGCGCTTCGGCCAGCTTGCCTGCTACCAGATCGGCATTGATGTTGTAGCTGTTACCTTTGTCATCCACGCCGATGGGAGCGATGACCGGAATAAAGTCCCGGGCGGCCAGCATCTCGATCAGGTCAGTGGAGATCGACTCCACTTCGCCGACATGGCCGATATCGATGATTTCCGGCGCGGTCATCTCCGGGCTCTGGTGCTCCACCTTCAGCTGCCGGGCGCGAATCTGGGCGCCATCTTTGCCGGTCAGGCCAATCGCCTTGCCGCCGCTTTGATTGATCAGGTTGACGATGCTCTTGTTCACCAAGCCGCCCAGTACCATCTCCACGACATCCATGGTTTGCGAGTCAGTGACTCGCATGCCATTCACGAAGCGGGATTCGATATTGAGCTTCTCCAACAGGCTGCCAATTTGCGGGCCGCCGCCGTGAACCACCACCGGATTAATGCCAACTTCCTTCATCAGCACGATGTTGCGAGCAAATGAGTCGATCAGCGTGTCTTCGGTCATGGCATTGCCGCCATATTTCACGACGACAGTTTTGCCGGAAAATTGCTGAATATAGGGAAGCGCTTCTGACAGCACCTCCACAACGACCTGGGGGTCGCGGCTAGCTGAACTCATGACGTTGTCCCTTTGCTCTTTTTAATGTCTGTTGCGTTGCTAGGCGCTTACGCGCCTGGATGACAGCATTTTTTAACACGTCGCGCGTTCTAAGGGCGCGATCATGCTGTTGTTGTGGCTGGTATGGTCAGTGTAGGCGCGACGCCGTGTAGCGCTTTTTCAAAGCGCTCGCGGATTCGAGCGAGCGCTGCGCTATCTTTTCCCTCAAAACGAAGCACCAGTGCGGGCGTCGTATTAGAGGCGCGACATAATCCCCAGCCGTCGGTGTAATCAACGCGAATGCCATCCAGCGTGGTTTTGATACCTTCGCCGAAGTCGCTCTCTCTGGCAAGTGTCTCGATAATGGCAAATTTTTCTTCATCGGCAACGCTGACGTTAATTTCTGGCGTACTGACATCTTGGGGGAATTGGTCAAAGAAAGCGTCCGCGTCGCCGGGGAACTGGGCAAGAATCTCCAGCAGTCGGGCGGCTGCGTAGAGGCCGTCATCAAAGCCGTACCAGCGCTCTTTAAAGAAGATATGTCCGCTCATTTCGCCGCCCAGCAGCGCCTCGGTCTCTTTCATACGCGCTTTGATCAGTGAGTGGCCGGTGCGCCACATCTCAGGCTCGCCGCCAGCCTCGCTAATCACCCGGGCAAGATTGCCGGTGCACTTGATATCGAAGACCACTTTCGCTCCAGGATTGCGCGACAGCATATCGGTGGCAAACAGCATCAGCAGGTGGTCAGGGTAAATCATACGCCCACGGGGCGTGACGACGCCTAGCCGGTCACCGTCGCCGTCGAAGGCAAGGCCGATGTCGGCACCGCTCTGCTGGACGTGGTGGATCAAATCCT
Source organism: Halomonas sp. 707B3 (assembly GCF_024158645.1). Taxonomy (NCBI): domain Bacteria; kingdom Pseudomonadati; phylum Pseudomonadota; class Gammaproteobacteria; order Oceanospirillales; family Halomonadaceae; genus Halomonas; species Halomonas sp. 707B3. Next base: position 663 of record NZ_JAMZBE010000261.1, on the reverse strand, counting down.
GCAGGTTTTCCGGCTTGCCGGGGTCGGGGTGATGGTTGGGGAAACGGCCATCGATCTCGTCAAACAGTGGTGTGGTGGTGACCCCAAGCCGCTGAATAAGCTGCGGGCCAAGCTCTCCGGCCACACCGTTGCCGCAATCCACCACGGCGCTGAGCGGGCGTTCCACCTTTACATCGCTCAAGATGCGCTCCAGGTAGCTGGCGCGCAGATCTTGGCTGCTCACGCTGCCTTGGCCCTGGGTGAAATTGCCCGCTTGAATGCGCTCAAAGAGCGCAGTAATCGCGTCGCCCGATAATGTTTCGCCCGCCAGGACGATTTTAAAGCCATTGTAGTCCGGCGGGTTGTGGCTGCCGGTGAGCATCACCCCTGAGCGACTCTCTGGCAGCGTGTGGGTGGCGAAGTAGAGCACCGGCGTGGGCACCATGCCGATATCGATAACGTCCCGCCCGGCGGCCTGCAGGCCGCGTATGAGCGCCGCCTGCAGGCGCGGCCCAGAGGTGCGGCCGTCTCGCGCCACAATCACCGTCTGCTCGCCACGAGCGGCGGCTTCAGAGCCGACGGCGCGGCCAATCAGCTCGGTGGTGGCTTCGCTTAACGTGTCATCCACGATGCCGCGAATATCGTAAGCGCGAAATATCGAAGCGGGTACGGTCATCATCGATC
>NZ_JAMZBE010000260.1:0-2343 GCF_024158645.1 Halomonas sp. 707B3 | reverse complement strand
AGTAACCGCCATTGTTGGCCCCAACGGCTGTGGTAAATCCACACTGCTTTCTGGGCTTGCCCGCCTGCACAAACCCGATAGCGGTGCCGTGCTGCTCAACGGCCACGACATCGCCCAGATGCCCGCCCGCCAACTTGCCACCAAGCTAGCGCTACTGCCCCAAGAGGCGGTCGCTCCGGAAGGGCTGACCGTCACCGAACTGATTCGCTTTGGCCGCCAGCCCCACCAAGGCTGGCTGCGCCAGTGGTCGGCGGAAGATCAACAGGTGGTGCACCATGCGCTTGCCGCTGCCGGGTTGGAAGCGCTTGCCGACCGGCCGTTGGAAGCGCTTTCCGGCGGCCAACGCCAGCGCGCCTGGATCGCCATGACCATCGCTCAGCAAACGCCGCTTTTACTACTCGACGAGCCCACCTCCGCGTTAGACTTAGGCCACCAAATAGAGGTGTTCGAGCTGGTACGCGACCTGGCCTGCCAGGGCCGCACGGTGGTGATGGTGCTGCACGACCTCGCCAGCGCCTGCCGTTACGCCGACCACCTGATTGCCATGCGCGACGGGCAAATTGTTGCCCAGGGCGCACCCGCTGAGGTGGTAACGCCCGCGCTGGTGCGGGAGCTGTATCAGGTGGAGTGCACGCTGCTGCTTGACCCTGATACCGGCAGCCCCTTGCTTGCCAACGTGCGCCGAGCGACGCAACCCGTTTAAAGGCGATTTACGCAGATAACAACGTAAAAGGAATTGATGTGGCTTCTTCCCCGACCCGCGCTGACAAAGCGTCCGTCAATCAAAGCTTTCACGCCTTAATGCGCCTGTTGCGCTACGCCAAAGGCTATCGGCGGCAGATTATCACCGCCACGATTTGCTCGATTATCAACAAGCTGTTCGATATCGCCCCGGAAATTCTGATTGGCGTGGCGATCGATGTGGTGGTGAACCAGGAAAACAGCTTTGTGGCGCGGCTGGGGTTTGAATCGCCTCAAGAGCAGATCACCATTTTGGCGGTGCTCACCTTCTTTATTTGGGCGGGGGAGTCGCTGTTTGAGTACCTGTTCCAGATTCTCTGGCGCAACCTAGCCCAGCGGCTGCAAGCGGATATGCGCCAAGACACTTACGAGCACGCCCAGCGCCTCGACATGGCGTTTTTTGAATCGAAAAGCTCCGGTCAGCTAGTGGCCACCATGAACGATGACGTCAACCAGCTAGAGCGCTTTCTGGATGGCGGTGCCAACGCGCTGATTCAAGTAGTGGTGACGGTGGTGGCCGTAGGCGCGGTGTTCTTCGTGCTTTCTCCGCTGATCGCGCTGCTAGCGTTTACGCCGATTCCGCTGATCATTTGGGGCGCGTTTTTCTTCCAGCGCAAAGCCGGGCCGCTGTACAGCGACGTGCGCGAAAAAGTAGGCGACCTTGCCAGCCGTCTCTCCAACAATCTCAGCGGTATCGCTACGATTAAAAGCTTCACCAGTGAAGCGCGGGAAGCCGAGCGGCTGCGGGATGCCAGTGAAGCCTATGTGGAAGCCAACCGTCGCGCGATTAAAGTCAGTTCTGCGTTTATTCCGGTTATCCGCATGGCGATTTTGGCGGGCTTTCTCGCCACCTTTACTGTTGGTGGCATGATGGCGCTGAACGGCAGCCTCAACGTGGGCGCTTACGGCGTGCTGGTGTTTCTGACCCAGCGCCTGCTGTGGCCGCTCACCGGCCTTGCCCAGGTGATTGACCTGTTCGAGCGCGCCATGGCCAGCACCAAACGGATTCTGGATTTGCTCGAAGTGCCGATTACCGTAAAGGACGACAGCACCACGCCCTTGGCTGCCCCGGTAAAAGGCGACGTGCGTTTCGAAGCGGTGAGTTTTCAATATGAGACCAGCCAAGTAGGTGTGAACGGCGTGGATCTACACGTGCCCGATGGCAATACGCTGGCGCTGGTGGGGGCCACCGGCTCCGGTAAATCAACGCTGATCAAACTGCTGCTGCGTTTTTACGACCCTGCCAGTGGCCGTGTGTTGGTAGATGGCCAGCCGATCACCGACGTAAGTATGCACTCACTTCGCCAAGCGATTGGCTTAGTCAGCCAGGATGTGTACCTGTTTGAAGGCAGTATTCGCGACAACATCGCCTACGGCCAGCCGGATGCCGACGATGCCGCGATTATCGACGCCGCCAACACCGCCGAAGCCTGGAGCTTTATCGAAACGCTGCCCCAAGGGCTGGATACGCCAGTGGGCGAGCGGGGCGTGCGACTTTCTGGCGGCCAACGCCAGCGGCTTTCACTGGCGCGGGCGCTGTTAAAAGACCCGCCGATTCTGGTGCTGGATGAAGCCACCAGCGCGGTGGATAACCGGAATAAA
>NZ_JAMZBE010000259.1:0-2353 GCF_024158645.1 Halomonas sp. 707B3 | reverse complement strand
AACGGGCTTGCGAAAGCCAACTTGCACGGGGCGAATGATCAAAAAGTGCTCGCTGGCGGTGATAGGGAAAGTGTCGGCGCCGGCTTCACGGATTCAGGTCCTTAGGAAGCTTATTAGGCTGAGCTAGTCTCCTAAAAGGAGATTATTTTTATAAAGCTTAGAACTTGATTCCTCTCATTATTAATTTAGTTTTCTCACCTACTTACTTTAATTAGGGGCTTCGTGGCGAGCTAACTTCCAGGCGCAGCGAATGCTGCAGTATTTTTTGAAAAACATTTACTATAGTAGGCCTTCCTGAATCTTAACTGAATAATAAAAAATTATTGGCAAGTAGCGCACAGCTACCTTTTTAACTTTATATTTCGTGAGTAGTTACCTGATTACCTTTCCTTGATTTTTCTTTTAGGTTGTTCTAGCTTTATTATGCTAAGCAAGAGCTATGGTGAATAAAATCTGATTTAATAGATGGAGAATCGAGATGAATTTTGGAAAATATGAGAATTGCATTGAAGCTTGTCACGTATGTGCAGCGTATTGTGACAAGTGTGCAACTGAGTGCCTAAAAGAAGACGACGTAAAAATGATGGCGGAATGTATTCGCCTTAACATGCAATGTGCTCAAATTTGTCGGTTAGCCGCCTCATTTATGGCACAAGAAAGTGAGTTTGCGCACGAGATCTGCCGTCTATGTGCCGACATTTGTAAGAAATGTGGTGATGAGTGTGCAAAACATGATGCAACCCATTGTCAAGAGTGTGCTCAAGCTTGTCATCGCTGCGCTGAAGAATGTGCCGCAATGGCCAGCTAAGCTTCAAACCAGCCGGGGCAAGCGCTCCGGCTCGACGTGAACTTCTATGGAGAAATTCATTTGCTTTAACTCAGGCTTTCAAATTATTGAGGTAATTATTTTGAAATAAACTCTAGTAGAAGCAAGCCTACTGCGAGCCTCTTTTAAGGAAACACTGCATAAATACGACCGTTGCTGCCTAAGTGCCACCGGCAGGGCAAAATACAGTTTTCCACTACCCGCCAGAGTTCTCGATGAAACAGATCTCGTTTGCTCAGGCTGAGCACCAGAACAATAAGAAGGTCACCCGCCGGGAAGTGTTCCCGACGCGACCCGGGAAGTGTTCCCGACGCGACTGATCTTTCTTATTCAGTTTAGTGACAGTGGTATTGTGGGTCGCCTGTTCGATCAGGCCCCACATGAAGTGACGAAGACCATAAAAAAGCTTGGGCATACGCCCAAGCAATCGATCAAAACAGCTTCTCTGCTATGCTACTAACTCACCCTAGAAACTATACTGGGCAGCCACCATCACACGGCTCGCATCTTCTTCACGGCCATCGGCCAACTCCGTTTCGAAATAGCCGTACTCAATTCCGTACATCAAGCGTTCGTTGGGAGTCCACATCAGATTAAGAAATGTATTCTTGTTCTTTCTACCTGCATTCCCACCTACGGTAGGGTCGCCCAATTTGACATCGGTATAGCCATGGGACGCGTTCAGTGAATAGTGTGGTGATATTTGATAAGAAAGACCAAGGGCTCCGCTATCGCCAGATAGCGTTTGCAGCTTACCGTTGGTATCGACGTAGGCATCGGCACCGTTGAAGTAATCGCCAGACAGATAGAGGTAACTGTTCGCCCCCTCGCTGGCGTTCACGATCGCTCTCAAGGTCACCGGTCCGGCATGGTAGGCACCTGCGGCGAAGGCCCCATAGCCCATTTCCGTATCCTTCTCGCTGCCGGTATCGTACTTCAGCTGCCGGGCGATGCCGGCGATTGAGTAGGAAAAGTCACCCATACTATCTTCATAGCGCAGGCTCAACGCGGGCATCGATGATACGGCATCGTCATTATCTGGCAAGGAGGCGTCTTCAGGTAAGGAACCATCGATGTTCTCCGCCAGCTGTGCTTTTGGATCTTCCGCAGCTATCGAGAATCCTCCAATGGTGTAGCGCAACTGGGCAAGGCGCGTACCATAGCCACCATAGCTTCCCGCCGTGCCGAAGAAATCCAGTGTGGGCGTGGCGGCGACGAAGGTGTTATAATTCGACCAGGTCTGCCCGGCAAGGATGCCATTCCAGGACCCATAGGCATGCCGTAGTCTGAAGCGCGTATTATCATCGTTGTAGGACCAGAAGTCCCCTTCGATAACGGTGTCTAGCGTGCTCCCCTCGACAGGCGTACTGGTCCGAAAGCCAATGCGGCTCTGGGTGGCGGATATCTGAAACTGATCACCGACCTTACCTTCCGACCTTTCGACTTCTCCAAAGTAACCTTCGTTTGCCGATCCGGCATCCCGATCGAAGTTGTAAGCCATGTTCAGCCTGGCGTAGCCATAAAGCC
>NZ_JAMZBE010000258.1:0-2379 GCF_024158645.1 Halomonas sp. 707B3 | reverse complement strand
GCATGGCACTGTCTGGGTGAATGGCGATAATGGCTATATTGCCATGCAGGTCAGTGGGTTAGAAGTGCTTCCGGGGGCCGGTCTCACGGATTCAGGTCAGTACCGAAAGGCGTCAGGATGAAGCCTATCGAATATTATTGGATGAAACTTCGACGAAACCCTCATGGCCAATGGGTGGCCCCCTTCTCGGTCGTTCGAGAGCAGATGCGATGCAGAAGACAGATAGGACACATTGACGTTCGCATCGACTTACCGGGAGAAAGCGGTCGCCAGCTTGTCGGTCAGTGCGAGGAGCTACCGGACAGGGATGTCACAATCGATTTCAACCAACCCCCAAGCTACCTAGCTTATCAGTAATGCTGCCTAGACAAGATAGATAAAGGAGAAGTGCTGAAATAGACATTTTACTCAGGCGGGCGCCGCTGGGGCCGCGCCATGGTGGGCACTGCGATTACCGATCGCGAGACATTGAAGCGATACCTTCGGGCGCTCACCGCCTGTGAAATTGATTCTACTAACGGCAGCTCGAAATAAGATCATGGCCGCCAAATCCTGCCTATCCAGCCTTCCCTCAACTGAGCGAGATTGTCGGTTGGGGATTATTTTTTCCGATATTAACTTCCCAGATGTCACCCATGTCCCTATCTTATTGGCGAGGCCGTTCATTGAACGGTATGGGAAACGGAAATTGCTAATCACGATGACCTCTAAGGTTGATTGTCAGGTTGTTTCGACAAGGCCCGCGGGCTTTTCGGCTATCACGCAAGGGCGCTTACGTCAGCAGTCCTGATAATAACCTCCTTGAGGAATCCCTGTGGCATTTCGCTCCAGGTAAAGCTGTCTTGCACAGCAAATCTGCAGCTTTCAGCTGATCAGATTCAAGGTTTTTACCTTCAAGCCCCTTCTAGTTCGCTAGTTGGGGCTTTCTCATTCTGTGTCATTGCCATCCCTAACTCCCTATAACCAGCCATTCATGAGCCTGGGGACAATAGGGGGGATCGCATGCAGCAACGTGTTGAGCAGGTGGATCAGGCCGGCGAGACGCTGGTGACACACTATCTGGATAATCCTTTTTCTCGGTCGTCCGTCATTGGCGAGGCTTGTATTCGCCTGTCATGGGATTGCTCCCATCCTAAGTACCCCCAACGCGAAACCCTGTTGCGATATGTCGCTGCCGCACAAGCCCTGGTGATCGATACCCAGCAGCACATCAATCGCCTGGCTTCACGAAAGCGATCTCGCTCCGCGGCCGTCGAGTATGCGATGAGGATTCACCTCGCAGGACGAGTTCGCGAGCAAGCCCTCCATGCCCTAACCAACCGGAATGAGATAACCAATGATCACTAGCATCGAATATACAAGTCGACGTGACATCGAGCGCCGGCAAGCAAGCGCCGATACTGTAGTCCTGTCCATTCGAGGGCTTGACGAGCGTTCAACTCGCTTGGCAAAGGGGGGGGATGATGTTCTCTTAATGCAGTTTGATGATGTCGTTCCCGGTGAAGGCTTCGGCTGCGAAGAACCCATGACGCTCGAGGATGCACAGAGAATTTCTGGGTGGATTCGCCAGTGGTCCAGCGATCGCAGGCCGGTGAAGCTGGTCATTCACTGCACTGCCGGGGTGAGCCGGTCTGCTGCTGTGGCTCTATGGGCTGGCGCCTCACTCAATCGACCTGCCCAGGGAGTCGAAGGTGATGGTAGGGATGCGAATCCGCACGTTCGGTCAATGCTCGACCGGGCGGCTGCGTGAAACGTCCATGTTTTATACTGTAGCCTATCGACTGGTTGCGGCCATCTAGCACTCAAGGCCTCCAAGGGTCACTCTGCGCCCTACCAATGATGAGTCCTGCAACGGGCAGGAATGACTAAGGAGACCGTATGAAAGAGTTCGAGGGCTGCTTCAAGGGTTACATGCTCAACAGCAGTATGGATGGGATGAGCCTCCCAGCAGGGGCCACTGAGCAGATTTATATCGGGTTGTACCATATCGATGGTGGGACAGCCGGGGAGTTCTGCATTCAGTGGGGTAATCACTCCCCTTTATTGCATGTTTATCAGGATGATTGGAAAGCCCTGTACTCTATGCAAGATGTGCTGAATTTACTGGCTGAACTGGATGGCAAAGAGATAACTCCAGAAAAGTTTATTAAGAAACTTAAAGCCTTAGGGTTTCGAGAGAACCTGTAGTTTCATTGAGGCTTAACGAGATTTTATTTCATCCTGAAGGCCCCTCTGAATCGCCCCGGATATTCTAGACACCCGTTAGGCTCTTAAAGTAACCCTGAATCCGTGAAGCCGGCGCCGACACTTTCCCTATCACCGCCAGCGAGCACTTTTTGATCATTCGCCCCGTGCAAGTTGGCTTTCGCAAGCCCGTTA
>NZ_JAMZBE010000257.1:0-2386 GCF_024158645.1 Halomonas sp. 707B3 | reverse complement strand
GTTATAGCGTTATTAATCTGCTCTTGGAGATCAATAAACTGATTGATGCGGTTGAGCCATTCGGTGTAAGCCGGCCCCGCTTGTTTTAATAAAAGTGCTTGTGCCTGTACGTTGCTACTTGCTTCACGAGCGGTAAGCACTTGCTCCGTGAGGTTGGTAGCGGTAGTGGCCTGTTCAGCGATGAGTGAGAGTAGGCGCTGTTCTTCAGCAGAAGCGGTGGTGTTTTGGTTAATTTGCTCCATACCGCTTGTGGCTACCTGATAGGCGTCTTCAAGTCGACGCATATCCGCTTGAAGACCACTGAGCATTCCATCACCAGCGGTGATCACGATATCGCGTAGCGTGATTGCTCGGTCGTGAACGCTGCCGCGCATATCAACGGCGTAGCCTTGCTTTTCGCCGTGTACATCGTTGATCTGCGTCAATCCTCGGTCTATTTGGTTGACTTGGAGAATACCTGCGGCAGTTAACAGTACAAGTAGTGCTAGCAGAATAGAGAACCCGACGGCAAGGCGGGTACTTATTTTTGTTCCAGAGAGTCGTTTCATCAGGGACAGCATTCAGTGAGGCTCCTTAGGCGCCGTGCAGACGCTTTATTATGTTAGGCAGAGGTGATAGTAGCGCTTGGATAATAATTTGTACAACATGTGTATGATTATTGGTATTGTCTGGCTTTTTTAAGCTTCTGTTAAATAAGTTTTTATTAGGCGTAAACGAAAAAACCACGCCGAAGCGTGGTTTTATTGATGCATGGGGTGTACAGCTTAAACGTGGCGGCCGCTAGTGGCCTGATTCAACGCTTAATCGCTGTTGCCATGTTTGGGCGTAAAGCGGCCGTTTTGAAGCTGCTCGTGATCCGGCGCGTTTTCGCGCAATACAGTGAGCACCTCGCGGGCGCGGTCGTCCATGCCTAAGCCTTGATAGCCCTCCACCATCGTGGCTAGCGCATCACGGGTGGCGCTGGACTCTGGGTAATTTTCGATGACCCAGCGGCCCCGCTCAACGGCGGCCAAGAAAGCACCGCGGCGCAGGTAGTAGTCAGCCACATGCAGTTCATGGCGGGCTAATAGCTCACGCAGATAAACAATGCGTTGCTGGGCATCCGGCGCATATTGGCTCTGTGGGAAGCGCTGAATCAGCTCGCGGAAATCGTTGTAGGCATCCCGCGAGGCGCCCAGGTTACGCTTGGAAATATCAATCAGGCGCAAGCGTTCCAGACTAAAGCGGCCCGCCTGCCAAGCGGCTAGCCCGCGGAGGTAATAGGCATAGTCGACCTGAGGATGATCGGGATGTAAACGAATGAAGCGGCTGGCAGCCGCCCGCGCCTCTTCCCAGTTGCTGTTTTCGTAGTAGGCGTAAATCAGTTCGAGCTGAGCCTGTTCGGCGTGAGGGCCAAACGGATAACGGGTATCCAGGGCTTCAAGGCGCTCGATAGCAATCGGGAAGCGGTTGCTATCGAGTGCGGTGCGTGCCAGCTCATACAGCTCGCGCTCTTGTACCCCCGCAAACTCATCTTCCTCTTCCGGGGTCGTGTCGTTGCTAGCGCAGCCCGCCAGGAGGGCAAGGCTCAAGGCTAGGGCGCCAAAGCGGTTGGCAGCGGAAAAAACGCGCATCATCATCCTCGTTGCAAACAAGCCTCAATCACCGAAAAGCGACGATGGCCATAAGTAGAAATGGTAGAATAGGTCGCAGTTAGCCCACTATAAAACACCTAGACGCAAAACGCAGGCTTAGCGACACGTTAAGCGTATTATGTGACGCAGTTGGGCGGTTAGCGTCTTAGAGAGGTTATTCATGTCTCGTATTGTTGAAGCCACGCAGCGGGTGCCCGCATCATTAGCTGGTGCACGTTTGGACCAAGCGGCGGCGGAGTTGTTCAGCGATTACTCCCGCGAGCGCTTGAAAGCGTGGATCAACGCCGGTGAGCTCACCGTCGATGGTGCCAAGGTCAAGCCGAAAGCCAAACTGCACGGCCATGAAGTGCTGACGCTCAACGCGACCATCGAAGAGGACACGCGTTTCGAGCCCCAGGACATTGCGCTGGACATCGTCTACGAAGACGATGACGTCATCGTCATCAACAAGGCAGCGGGCATGGTCGTGCATCCGGCGGCGGGCAACCCGGATGGCACTTTGCTCAATGCGCTACTGCATCATCACCCCACACTGGCGGAGGTGCCGCGCGCGGGGATCGTCCACCGTTTGGATAAAGATACTACCGGGCTGATGATGGTCGCCAAAACCCTGCCAGCCCAAACAGTCCTGGTGGAGCAACTTCAGGCGCGTACCGTTTCGCGTCAATACGATGCGGTGGTGATTGGCAAACCCGTGGCGGGCAGCACCATTGATGCGCCGATTGGTCGGCACCCGAAAGACCGTAAACGCC
>NZ_JAMZBE010000256.1:0-2466 GCF_024158645.1 Halomonas sp. 707B3 | reverse complement strand
CATGGCACTGTCTGGGTGAATGGCGATAATGGCTATATTGCCATGCAGGTCAGTGGGTTAGAAGTGCTTCCGGGGGCCGGTCTCACGGATTCAGGTCTTACTATTGGGTAACTCATGGCCTAAAAATGGGTTGATTCTCGTATCATAGCGATTTTTATAGTCTAAATCGTATTTTGAAGCCCATTTATGAAAACCCGAGCCAGCATGGATATGGTTTTGCTTTGTTTTTGCTTGAATACTACTTAAGCTGTCCAAAAACTGTTGATAGCTTTCAAAAGTTAATTCTAGCTTTTCCTCTTCAAGATATTTTTTTAAAATCTTTAGTTTGGAAACATAACTATCCACGGTTTTTTGTGCAAGCCCCTTAACTTCTACTTGGTGCTTGGCGAAGGCTTCAAGCCGTTGTGGTGTAAACGGAGATTTTGGAGAATAGGTTTCAGGCTTATTAAAAATGCGGGTGATTGTTTCTGTTTGCTCTTTGCTGTAACCTTTGGTTTTTGATATATAATCATTTTTAATAACAACAAATTCTTCTACTGCTTTTAAAAAATCGGCAACTAAATCTGTTTTGGGCTTATCATCACTTTGGTCGTAAAAATCGCTACCCATTTGGTAAAACCGATGACGCCAAATTTTAGCTTTTTCTGTATCGTTTTTAAATATTGTTGAAATGTCTTTATCAAAGGTCTTGATAAGGCTCAAAGCATTTTCTTTTGTAAATATTTTTTCGCCACGTATATGTTTTATAAGTGTGGATTCAAAAAAACCTCTGAGATGTTCACTTGTGTTTTTTAGAAGATGCAACTCATTTTCAAGCTCTTCAGCAGTTATTCCGTTTCGTGCTTTTGTTATAACTGATTTCCATTCCGCTAGGATTGGCAGTTTTCTAGCGTGTGCCTCGGCTTTGTTTCCTGTTTTGAGAGATTTAGTTAGCTTCCTACGATTTCCGAACGCATGACGAACATCGTTAGGCAATTCCAACCGAACATGCCAAGTGGAGCCTTTCAAAATTAGATTATCAGCCATACGTTTTCCGCTAATTTGTCCCAAAGATTTGTCCCAAAATAGCAAGATATCGTCGTATATCAAGCATTTCAGCGGGTTAGGTAGAAAATCAGATAGTCCCTCCCTCTCCGCCACAGAATTTAAAAAAAGCCCGCTGAGCAATCAGCGGGCTTTTTTGTGTCTGAGATTTTCGCGAATAAACAAACAGTGCTCATGCCTCAGCGTGCAGAATTCCCCTCTCACCACCATAAGAGTTGTCCAGGCAACCCTCGATCCGTCTATACTCGAGAAAAGCCACCCAACTAGGCTGTCCATGTCCGTTGATTTGCAGGCGCTCTATCCTAAGCTGATTCACTTGATGCTCGACACTGTGTTCGTCGTGGATGCGGATCATCAGATTCTTTTTGTCAGCGATGCCTGCGAATCGCTGCTGGGCTACCGTGCCGATGAGCTGGTAGGCACGCTAATTACTCACTATATGCACCCGGAAGATCTGGCTATTACCAAAGCCTCTATTAAGCGAGTCATGAATGGGCAGCCCCATCTCGATTTTCGTAACCGTTATCTGCATAAAAATGGCAGCGTGGTGTATGTGCTTTGGTCGGCTCGTTGGTCGGATGAAGAGCAAGTAAGAATTGGCGTTGCTCGAGATGTAACCGCACAGGTGCAAGCGGAAGACGACCTGCGCTTTCTGGCACATCACGATCCGCTCACCAAACTGACCAATCGTTCACTGTTTTACGATCGTTTGGAGGCGGCGTTAAGTACGGCAAGGCGCTATCAAAACCGTTTTGCGCTGCTGTTTTTAGATGTAAACGACTTCAAACGAATTAACGATGTGCATGGCCACGCGGTGGGAGATGCGGTGCTTTGCGAGGTAGCTCGCCGTTTGAGTGGCTGCGTGCGTGAGACTGATACGGTGGCACGTATGGGGGGCGATGAATTTACGGTGATATTAACCGACGTTCACTCTAAAGAGGCCGCCATCGAAAAAGCTGCCCAAATACTGGAGGTGCTCTCTGAACCGCTCGCGGCAGAGGTAGGAGGGGCGGATATGCGGGATATCGGCATGCCGTCTTGCAGTGTGGGTGTGGCCACCTACCCAGAAGACGGCAAAGATGCTGATACGCTACTGAATTATGCAGACGTGAAAATGTACCGAATGAAAAGGCGTCGTTCGCGTTAGTAAAGCTACTGACTTTAAAACGGTAACTTTTAAAACGGTAGCCCACCGCTAAAGCCAAAAATTGCCACGGCAATCACAACAACGACAACAACAATGGTAGTGGTAGACGGCATGTTCTCTTCCTCTGAGAAATAAGTGTGCCTTAAGCCTAGCTGCTGGCTAGCGGTTTCGCACATTTTTATGGCTCTTCGACGTTGGGTGTGGAATTCGCCCCCTGAGCTGGGCCAGAATATGACCTCCACAGCGGCAGGAGGTATGACATGGACGGCACCCAG
>NZ_JAMZBE010000255.1:0-2494 GCF_024158645.1 Halomonas sp. 707B3 | reverse complement strand
GTCTTTATCAATGTCGATTCCAAAAATCGACACTTTACCCGCCGTTTTCTGTACCAGCGAGCAAACGACGCCAAGGGTGGTGGACTTTCCTGCGCCGTTGGGGCCCAACAGCGCAAAAAAATCGCCCTGCTGGACGTCTAAATCAATACCTTTTAACGCTTGGAAGCCGTTGCCATACACCTTGGTAAGGCCACGGATCGACAATGCCGGTTCGGCCATGAATATGTCCTGTCAGCAAGTGGGAGCACAAAAGAGCTAGAAGGGAGGATATCGGGGCATGCATATATTTTTTCAAGTTAGCGGCTTATAACGCTTGAACACCTACCGCCATGCCCCTGATTTCCCTCTATTTCGCACTACATTAAGTGACACTTTGCCACGCTATTACTGAGGTAACTCACTATTTAATACTTTAGTATTAGTTGCGCGCCGCTCCTCCCCCTCCTCCTAGCGGCACCCCAAGAAGCACCCTTTTTAATAAGAGAACTCACCAATAATGAGCACTACTACTATTACTCCGTCTTTAGGCATGAATGCCTATACCTCAACGCCATCTTCATCAGGAAATGCTCATAAAGGGCTTGCCGCTTTGCCACTGCGCCGACAGCGGCTGCTAGGCATCGCCATCTTGTGGCTGATCCTTGCCGTTATGATCGCGATCAACGCGTTTCAAAGCCGTGCGCTGCTCTACACCGAACGCGAACAGCGCATGGTGACCGCTGTCGATATCGCCATCTCAACCCTGGAGCACTTTCACCAGCTAGCCGAACAAGGCCAGCTCTCCAACCAGGAAGCACAGCGACAAGCCTTTAACACGCTGCGCGACGTGCGTTTTGGCGAAGAGGACAATTACCTATTCGCTTTTAATGACAGTCTACACATACTTGCCCACCCTAAACGGGAAGTGGGTGAGGATGTTTCCCAGGTAAAAGACCCGGAAGGCACGCTGATATTCCAAACCATGCTGGAGAATACCCAGGCAACGGGCAGCGGCTTTACCGAGTATTTCTCTAACTTCGCTCGGGGCGGTGATGCCCAACCGCAGGTTCGCGCCTACTCTGCCGCCTTTACCCCGTGGGATGCCTACGTTGCCAGCAGCGTTTTTGTGGGCGATGTGAGCAGCACCATCCTGAAACAGCTAATCGAGAGCGTCCTGGTCGGCATTTTGGCGGGAGCGCTGGTTACGCTAGCCTTCTGGGGCATGGTCTCGTTGATTCTGCGTCGTTTAGGCGGCGAACCCGACTATGCCGCTAGCGTGGTATCGCGCATTGCTCAAGGCGATTTAACAGCCCCCGTGATACTGCAGCAAAACGACACCAACAGCCTGCTGTATGATATTCGCCACATGCGCGATAAGCTGCGCGATTCCATGCAAGAAATCCAAACGACTAGCGCTGCGGTTGACCACAACGCAGCGGATATTGCCGAGGGCAACCAGGAACTCTCTTCGCGCACCGAACAGCAGGCTGCCGCACTGCAGCAAACCTCCTCCAGCATGGAAGAAGTAACCGCGACAGTGCGCCAAACCGCCGATAGCGTAGAGCAAGCGAAAGAGCTGGTACGCAGCGCAGGGGAAACGTCTCAAGCGGGCCAGAAAGCCATTGGCGATGCGGTAGCCTCTATGCAAGAGATCACTGCGGAAGCAGACAAAATCACCGATATCGTCACGCTGATCGATAGCATCGCCTTCCAGACCAATATCCTGGCCCTTAATGCATCGGTTGAAGCGGCTCGCGCTGGGGAACATGGCCGCGGTTTTGCAGTGGTGGCCGGGGAGGTTCGCCAGTTAGCCAACCGCTCGGCCAGTGCCGCTCATGAGATCAAAGGGCTGATCAACGCGTCGAACACCCAAGTGAGCAACGGCGCCACGTTAGTAGATACCGCCAAGCAGCGTATGCAGGATATTGATCAGCGCATCCAACGGGTGAACGACCTGTTTGCAGACATCACCGCCGCCACCCACGAGCAAACCCGTGGCATTGAGCAAATTAATGTGGCCATCGCCCAGTTGGATCAGGCGACCCAAGACAACGCCTCGATGGTGCAGCAAACAGCCACAGCCGCCCAAAACCTTAAGCAGCGCTCACGGTCACTTAACAGCGTGGTAGGCCACTTCACGTTGGTGGATTAACCCTACAGCGCTCAGGCCTTACGCCTGGGCGCTATCATTAGCGCCGCCCAAACGGCACGCACGCAAAAACGCCGCTATTGATAAGCGGTGGATAGCAATAACTAAATTAGGGATCAGGCAATAAGGATTTCAGACTTCAGAAAAGAGGTTTGCATGGAGCGGGAAAAGAGATTCGAACTCTCGACCCTCGCCTTGGCAAGGCGATGCTCTACCACTGAGCTATTCCCGCAACGCAAACAATACAGCGATGTTTTATAAAGTGAGTGGCGTCCCATAAGGGGTTCGAACCCTTGTTACCGCCGTGAAAGGGCGGTGTCCTAGACCACTAGACGAATGGGACGTGCTGGAGCGGGAAAAGAGATT
>NZ_JAMZBE010000254.1:0-2497 GCF_024158645.1 Halomonas sp. 707B3 | reverse complement strand
GAAAATCATCCACCAGCTTACCGTCATTGGAGACCGCCTGACCCCGCCATGCCGTTCTTGGGCGTTCACTTAACGCGCATGATCGATGGCACGGTGACCGTTGGCCCTAACGCGGTGCTGGCACTCAAACGTGAGGGCTACCGCAAGCAAGACATGTCGTTAAGCGATATGGGGCAGATGTTCACGCATCCCGGTATTTTGAAAGTGCTGGGTAAACACCTGAAACCCGGGCTGTTTGAGATGAAAAACTCGCTTTATAAGCGCGGATATCTTGATTTGGTGCGTAAGTACTGCCCCAGCTTAACCCTTCAGGATTTAACGCCTTATCCTGCGGGGGTACGCGCTCAGGCGGTCTCCAATGACGGTAAGCTGGTGGATGATTTTCTGTTTGTGAATACGAAACGTACGGTGAACGTGGGCAACGCCCCGTCGCCTGCGGCGACCTCGGCGCTGCCGATTGGTGCTCATATTGTGGAGCATGTCAAAGCACTGTTGAAATAGGGTGAAAGCGGTTTGCTGCATTAGCATCTCACGCACCAGCCGTGCTAACTTCTGTGCACCGCCCCGGGCAGCCGTTCACGGCGACTCGGGGCTGGGGCTTCACACCTCCTTTACGTCAACCATACCTATAAGTCCAAGTAGGACGGAGGAAATGCTCATGCGAACTCTAAAATATACCGTAGCAGCATCCATGTTAGCCGTCGCACTGCCAGCCAGCGCGCAGCAGCTCTCAATTGCCACCGGCGGCACCGGCGGGGTGTATTACCCTATCGGCGGCGGCTTTGCTGAAATGATCAACAACCACATCGAAGGTGCTCAGGCCACGGCCGAAGTAACCGGTGCGTCTGTTGAGAACATGGGCCTGATCATGCGCGGCGATGCCGATATGGCGCTGGCGCTGGCCGATACGGTCTATCAGGCGTACACCGGTACCGGCGATTTCGATGGCCGCCAGATTGAGAACACCCGCGCGCTGGCGTCTGTGTATCCCAATGCTGTGCAGTTGGTCACCCTGGCAGAGTCTGACATTCAGAGCATTGCGGACCTAGCCGGTAAGCGTGTCTCTGTAGGTGCACCGGGTAGCGGCACCGAGCTAAACGCCCGTGCCCTGCTGGAAGCTAACGGCGTCAGCTACGAAGATTTCACTCCTCAGCGCCTGAACTTCAACGAAACCGCCGACGCGATTCGTGATGGCGACATCGACGCCGGTTTCTGGAGCGTAGGCCCGCCCACCAGCTCTATTCTGAACCTTGCCGCTACTCGCGATATCCGCCTGATTAGCCTGACGGATGAAGAGATTGCTAACGCCCAGGAAGCTGAAGCGGTATTTGCTCCTTACGAGCTGGCCGCAGGCATGTACGACGGTATGGACGAAGCGGTTCAGACCATTGGTATTCCCAACGTACTCGTCGTCAACTCTGATATGGATGAAGAGCTGGCCTACCAACTGACCCAACTGCTGTTTGAAAACACCGATGAGCTGATCGCGGTTCACCCGGCCGCCAACGACACCACCATTGAGTTCACCATGAACTCTACGCCGGTGCCGCTGCATCCGGGCGCGATTCGCTACTTTGAAGAAGTGGGTGCTGAGATTCCGGACCGTCTGCGTCCGTAATTGATCAAGGAGCACAGCCATGCAGTGGCAACGACGACTGATGGCGCTCTTGTTGATGAGTGGTTTGTACGCCGAAGCGGGGGTTACCCCCGCTTCGGCGGCTGCGTCTATGCGCTTAACGGTCGTGACCGATCAGGGCGAAACGCTAGTGGATGCAGCCGCGCCTGAAGGCAGCCGCTGGTGCATCCAGTGGCAGCACTCTGTTGAGCATTTCACGGTGTTGGATTGTTACCGCAACGTAGACGGCACGATGCAGTTAGAGCGTAGTCATCAACCGGATTTTGCCGCAGGGCTTGGGCATATCTATGGACGCGGCGAGCAGGTGTCCGACGGTGAGGGCGGGTACTGGATCAACGCGATTAACGAGCCGGTTGCCAACAACCGCTATGTGCTGCGGGTGGGGTCAACGGCGGTTAATCATCGCGTGGTATGGCCGTCTAACGAGCACACCACGGTAAGTTTGAGTGAGCGCGCTGCCGGGCAACGCGTCACTATTGAGTTGTCTGCCTCCTAAGCATCAACCGCTATTTTTTATCACTCAGCGCTTATCTCATTACGGTTTCATAAAAATTAAGTGGGTATTAACCCCCTAAGTTAGCTAACGCTTCCGAGGACTTCATGAAAGAATCCACGCCACCACCGGTTATCATGCCGGGCGGTAATGCGATTCAACCCCGCTTCGTTTTATGGTGTATCACCATCGTGGCGGTGGGACTGTCGTTATTCCAACTTTATTCGGCGGGTATCCAGCCGTTGGGCTTATTTTACCAGCGCAGTATTCACTTGGCGCTGATTATGCTGTTGGCATTTTTAATGTTCCCTGCTTTTGGGCCCAACCGTAAACGCGGTGTATTGGGGTGGGGGATTGATCTGATCTTT
>NZ_JAMZBE010000253.1:0-2545 GCF_024158645.1 Halomonas sp. 707B3 | reverse complement strand
GCCGTTAACCGCCATTACCGCCTGGGAACTGCTGTTCGACCGCCTAGAGCTGGGCATGCGCGACACCAAAGGCAAAACCCTGTTAGTGGTAGGCGCTGCGGGGGGTGTTGGCTCGATTCTGATTCAGCTCGCCAAGCAGCTCACCGATATCACCGTGATTGCGACGGCCTCTCGCCCGGAAAGCCAAGCCTGGGTCACGTCGTTAGGCGCGGATGCGGTGGTCGACCACCACCAGCCGCTGGATGAAGCGCTCAACGCCGCAGGCTACGAGCAGGTGGATATGGTGATCAGCCTGAACCAAACCGACCACCACTTTGAGGCGATCATCAATGCCTTGAAGCCCCAGGGTAAACTGGCGCTGATCGATGACCCGGAGCTGATCGACGTGCGCAAACTCAAGCTCAAGAGCCTGTCGCTGCACTGGGAGCTGATGTTCACGCGGCCGCTGTTTACCACCGAGGACATTGCCAAGCAGCACGATCTATTGAGTGAAGTCGCCGCCATGGTGGATAGCGGCCGTTTAACCACGACGCTGGGCGAGGTGCTTGGCCCCATCACTGCCGACAACCTAACGCGTGCTCACGCGCTGATCGAGAGCAATCGTACTGTAGGTAAGCTGGTGTTAGAGGGCTTCTAACCACGCGCACCGCTTATTTTAAGCGGACGTAAAGAGCGAGCCGTTGCACTCTTGGGCGCAAGGCGGCACATTAGCCGCACCGCCACCGCCCAAGAGCCTCGAGTCTCGCCCATGCATGATGAATTTGTGGCCAATTTGCGCCTGCTTTGCAGCTACTACCCCTCTATTGCCGACGTGTGTCGTCGCATGCCCATCAACCGGGCGCAGTTCAACCGCTACCTCAGCGGACGCTACTACCCCAGCCATGCCGCGCTCCAGCGTATTTGCCACTTTTTTGGCGTCACGCCGGACGACATTGCCATGCCCCACCACGATTTTCGGGCGCTGGTACAAACCGGCCAGCTCAATGCCGACAACGCGAGCACCTCGCTGCCCTGGCCCAACGCGCTAATTCAGCGCGGCAGCGAAGGCATGGAGCGCTATCTAGGGCGCTATTTCGAGCTTTATCACTCTATGTCGCGCCCCGGCTATTTAATGCGCACGCTGGTGTGTTTGGAAGAGCGAGAAGGTGGCGTGGTGTATCAGCGCACCGAGCGAATGCAGGTGGTGCCGGGGAAGCGCCCCTGCCATAACCGCTATGTCGGGGCGGCGGTCAAGCTGGCCGACCGGCTGTTTTTGGTCGACTACGAAACCCTCAACGGTCACGAGATCACCCAGACCATTCTATTCCCCAGCTTTCAAAGCCAGGTCACGCGGCTAACGGGCCTGAAAATGGGCGTGGCGGATAATAGCGAGCGCATGCCTTGCTGCGTGCGCGTGGTTTATCAACGCTTGGATGAGCAAATTAGCCTGCGAGACGCGCTGTCACAGTGCGGCTTGGTCGCGCTGGATGACGCGTCGCTGGATGCCTCGCTGCTCGCCGCCGTGAACAACGACGTGGCCAGCGGGGATTACCACTTCCGAGCCCGCCATTGATGCTTGGCAGGCTAGCGGGGGGCCAGTACGTGATCGAACAAAATGGCCTCGAAGTGTTCCATAGGAGCCAGAGATTTAAGCGTTTTGGCGCGCAGAATCGCCCCCTCCCAACCGGAGAGAATAAAGCTGGCCAGCGCCTCAGGAGCAACGGCGGTATTGATTGTGCCGTCGGCTTGGGCTTGGCTCAAGCAGGCCACAAAGCGCTTTTCCCAACGCTGAAACACCAAATTCAGGGCATCACGGAAGGTATCACTCTGCCCGGATAACTCCTGGCCCAGATTACCGATTAGGCAGCCGGTGGTGTGATCGCAGTCGAGCATATGGGCGCGCCCGGTGGCAAAGTAGCGGCGCAAACGCTCCAGGGGCGGCAGGGAGGGGTCTTCCAGCAGCGCCGCTAACGACACGTCGTAATCGTCGGCAAAGCGCTCAATGACCGCCAAGCCGAAATCTTCTTTGCTAGAAAAGTAGTGGTAGAACGAGCCTTTGGGGACACCGCAGGTTTTTAATACAGCATTGATACCCGTCGCGTTATAGCCCTGCTGGGCAATCAGCTCGGCACCAGAATCAATGAGTTTGTCGCGGGTGGCGGTGTTTTTCATAACGTCATACAGACCAGGGAGTCTATGGCTTTTCACATGAATGATGGCAGCTATTGCGCATTCCGTCAGCGTTTGGCGCGAAAAATGCCAACCCCCTTGGGTTGCACACTCTTTGCACAAAGCTTACCTAATCGCTGCGTGGCAATCGGTGATGCTAGCATGATACGCGCTCTTTTCTGGAATTTTCGCTCTCAGCCAACGGATAACGCCCGTCCATGACCCCCTCTCGCTCTTACGCTTTTTCTCAGCAAGGTCGCATCGGCTTCGGTGCTCTGGCAGCGCTATTGGTGTTTGTCGGTGGTTTAGCTCTCGCTTGGTGGATCGTTAGCCAGCCGCCACGGGTCGAGCGCCGCCCGCCGCCACCGCCAACGCCGCCTGTGGTCGATATCATCAC
>NZ_JAMZBE010000252.1:0-2566 GCF_024158645.1 Halomonas sp. 707B3 | reverse complement strand
CTGCACGGGCGCATTGCCGAGTTGCCCCAGGTGCGCTCAATTAAAATTCCGCCAGTGCCCTACAACCTAGAAGACGCCAAAGCTCGCGTGGCGCGGCTGCGGGCGCTGATTCCTAATGATGTGACCATCGGCATCAGCGGCGACCCCGCCGCCGCGACGGGCCTGTTGGCAGGCTGCGAGGCGTGGTATTCGGTGATGGGCGGGCTCTACCCAGAACTAGCGCTGGCGCTAACACGCGCCGCCCAAGCGGGCGACGCTGAACAGGCTCAAGCCCGCTCAGACGCCTTAGCACCGCTATGGGCGTTGTATCACGACTATGGCGGCAGCCTTCGGGTAGCGGCGACCATTGCCGAACTCACTGGTCGCGCTAGCGCACCTTGCTTGCCTCAACCCCTGAACACCCTGCAAGGGGAAGCTCGTCAACGGGTGGCAGCGGTGATCGAGGCACTGGACCTTCACTAAATCGCATCAAGCAAAGCGCACGTGGCTAAAGCCCTTGCGCACCGCGCCGCAGCCAGTTGTGAACAAACTCCAGCTTGCGCAGCGCCACTTCGGAAAGCACAAACGGGTAGAGATCCGACAGCCCCATCGAACGGTTTACATGGTTTACGCCTGCCACTAAGGATGCCGCAATATGAATCAGCCGCTCTGAATCCGGTTCAGCGTAGGCATCCCAATTATGGTCATCCGGTAGCACGGGCGAGGTCATGCCCGACGACACAAAGCTATCGGTGATATCGGTTAAGTGCAGCAGGTGCGAAGTGGTTTCCGCCCAATCCTCATGGGGGTGAGAAGAGGCGTAGGTCGACAGAAACCGCGTTTGCCAATCCGCAGGCGGGCCGTTTTCATAGTGGCGCTGCAGCGCTGCCGGGTAATCCTCCCGCTCATCGCCAAACATCTCGCGGAAGTCATCCAGAAAATCCTTCCGCAAGCTAAGGCGCCACCACAGCATATGAGCAATTTCATGGCGCATATGGCCAATCATGGTGCGGTAAGGTTCATCCAACGCCTCTTTACGAGTGGTGCGTAGCACGGCATCAGCTTCCGCCACGCTAATCGTCACCACGCCACCCACGTGCCCCATGGGGACAGGCGTACCGCCTTCCGCCAGCATATGAAACACCGGCGGCGCGCCGGGGTCTTCCGGGCGAAACCAGTGCCAGCGGCCTAGGTTATCAATTACCCAGCGCTTGGCTGCCTCGGTTTGCGCCCAGTTGGGTATCGCATCGGAAATGGCAGGGTCCGGGGCTAGGGCGGTCATCGCGCAGGCGCGGCAGAACTCGCCATGCTTGGGGGCAATCCAGTTACAGCCAATCACTTCACGATTGGCACAGAAGGGCGGCATGGGAATAAACGCCCGTGCCTGGGGGTCGTAAGCCACCGGCACACCATCCGCCGTGACCAGGTTATCAAACCAGAGTGAACCGGCACCGACCGGATTAGAAAAAACACGCATAGGTCGGGTATCTCAAGAGAAACGAAGCTTCAGTCTAGGAGCCGAGGCCTGCCTACGCCAATAGCGATTGAGATACCCGGCCAATTAAGCGCTACGCTACCGGAACCGTGCCGCCATCAATCACAAACTCCGTGCCCGTGATTGAGCCTGCCAGCGGCGAGGCCACGAACGCAATCAGGTTCGCCACTTCCGCCGGGGTAGAGGGCCTGCCCAGCGGGATGCCGCCCAGCGCGCCCATGATGATCTGCTTGCCGCCCTCGTAATCGGTGCCTGCCTGCTCGGCCAGACGCTCCGCCAAGGCAACGGCGGCTTCCGTCTCTATCCAACCCGGTGAGACGCGCACCACCCGCACGCCTTGTGGCGACACCTCCTTCGATAAACTCTTGCTATAGGTCGAGAGCGCCGCTTTGGCCGCCGCGTAGGCGGTGGTGGATTCCGGCAAAGGCAGCTCCCGCTGAATAGAAGTCACGTGAACGATTACCCCTTCACCCTGGGCTAGCATGCCCGGCAGCAGGGCGCGGTCTAGCCGCACGGCGGGGAACAGGTTCAGGTTCAGCTCCTGCTGCCACTCGTCTTCACCCAGGGCCGCAAAGCCGCCAGCCGGGGCGGATGAACCGCCCACCACATGCACGATGATATCCACACCGCCCATGCGCGCCTTCACGGCTTCCGCCACTGTCGCGCAGCCTTCGGCCGTGGTGAGATCGGCGGCGACGAACAGCTCTTCAGGCAGAGCCTCGGGGCGGTTGCGGGCGGTGGTTAACACCTGCGCGCCCTCTTCACGAAACAGCGCCACCACCGCCGCGCCCGCGCCTTTACCCCCACCCGTGATCAATACGCGACGGCCGCTAAGCTGCAGGTTCATGGGGTAATCTCCAAGCTTTGAATGCGTTCATCGGCCAGTTCGATATGGTGAAACAGCTGCACCGGGCTACCGGGAAAATCGCCGGTCACGGTGGTGGTAATCACCATCTTGTCGCCATCACGAGAGACGTCAGTGGGCTCCACGTGGTACTCAAACTGGCGGCGGGTGCCGCGTAACCAGGCACGAATGGCGGCAATGCCCTGGTGGGTTTGCCCTTCATCCACCACGCGGGCATCGGCGGTAAA
>NZ_JAMZBE010000251.1:0-2635 GCF_024158645.1 Halomonas sp. 707B3 | reverse complement strand
ACATTGAAGCGTTCGCACGCCGTGGACGGATTATGTCGGGTTCCTCGGCAAGTGAATCTGCATCTGTGGCTAACGCCCTTCGCATCGTGTGGACGGATGGCGTGCCTCGCAATGCGGTGTCCTCGACCACCCGCTTTATTTTCCGAATCAACATCGACAGCGACGCGCCTACTCGTCGCACGGTACAGGTGCCGTATACCGAACGCCGCTTGGCACTGGCCGCAAGCTCTAGGGAGTATCGAGTGGCATGAAGACGTTTCGTAAACAGCCCCGTGACCATTTGGATTACGACATCGACTTGAGCGACTGGCTTGAGCCTGGGGATCGTATTCAGCGAGTAGACGTTGTGGCCCCCGACGGTATTGAACTGACCAGCGTTGGTTATAGCGATAGTCGCGTAAAGCTGTGGGTTAAAGGCGGCACTAATGGGCAGAGCTACAAGTTCTCACCGCTGATTTATACCAACTCTCGTGAGAAAGAAGTCGAACTCCTTATCGTTGTGGTGGATATGTAATGGCACAGATTTTTTTGAACAACTGCTACGCGACGTTGGCCCAGGCCATTACCGCGAGCGACACACAGCTTGAACTTTCGGGAATGAACGGTTTTCCCGCGTTCCTTGGCGCAGGTGACTACTTTCTGCTGACGCTCTACGCCGATACCACGCGCTACGGCGAGAACATCGAGGTGGTGAAGGTCACGGGGCTAAGTGGTACGACGCTCACTGTGGAGCGTGGCTACGAGGAAGGTGCTTATGCCCACGCAATGGGGGCACGTATTGAAGCGCGGTTGACGGCTGAGACGCTGGCTACATTTGCGACACAGGAGCAGGCCAATAACACTAGTTTCCCACGCTACGATCTCTCCAGCATCTCGACCACGGCTACGCTCGACCTAGCGACAGGCAACGAGTTCACCGTTGACGCCTCGACCGCACGCACCCTGACGTTCGCTAACGTTCCCACAGGGCGCTCGATGACCGTTGTGCTGTCCATCACAGGCGCGTCGGCTATCACATGGCCCGCTGGTATCCGCTGGCATGGAGATGGGACAACCGCACCTGAGTTGGGTGCTACGTGGACTATCGTGGTACTGAATTATGACGGGGCGAACTGGTCTGGTGTGTTGGGGGCAAGCGCATGATTGAAGCTAATTTGATGGCCGCTGGGGCTAAAAAAATAGAAAGTAAAACTGTCGGCTTCGATTTTGATGGCAACAACGATTATCTGGTTAAGCCTAGTCAGAATTCTGGCGGTGACATGCCAGCAATTTCGAGCAAGACTTTCACTATGTCTTTTTATTTTTACAAAATGCCGCTTGAGGTAGCTTCATCAGCGCGCACTATTTACACGAATGTAGATGATAGCGGAAATTTCTTTAGCTCTCGCGCAATTTGGAACGAAATAAGCCATGGTATTTATATCGGATTTTATGGGGCGTCTGCAAACTCGCTGTATCTACAGGTGCCTGTTGAGAAACTTCAACCTTACACATTTTACCATGTCATTCTGAGCGTGAATGCTTCTACTTTAACCGCGCAGGCGTATATAAACGACGAAGATTACTCGTCGTATTTTTACGGAATCGCTGATGTTGTTTACTATCTGGCTAGCACCAATAACCGCAACTTCTATGTAGGCTCAGCGTCTAGAGATGCTTTACACAAAGGACGACTTGCCCATTTTTACATGGACACGAATTTTGTAGACCTTTCGGTAGAGTCTAATCGACGGATATTTTCAGACTCTAACGGTAAGCCCGGAGAAGTGAGCGCGCTTGTTGGTCGCAATCCGTTCATATACCTTCCGTTCAACGATCCAGACGCACCTGGAAAGAATCTTGGTGTTTATTCAGACCTCCAGGCTTATGGATCAATGGGGGCTTCTCAGCGTGGGCCGAACCAGTGGAACTGTGTGGCGAGTGAGTTTGATGGGGTGGGGGATTATTTGTCGTCTACGGGGATTGGGGCGGGTAGCTCTAACACAGTGACTTTCAGCTTCCAAGTTACACCCGACCTTTCTTCGGCTGGGGATGTGTTCGGGGCTTATGACGGAGGGTCGACAATCGGAATGCAGTTAAGGCTGGTGCAAGATGGGACTGTTTCTATTTCGGCGCAAAACACTTCGGGAAGTTATCTTCTGGGCTCTAGCAATACGGGCAGCTTCCGATTCACTAGCGGGAAAAGCCATAGCGTTCAATTTTCTGTAGACTTATCAGACTCTACTAAAACAGTGCTAATAGTTAATGGCTCGGCTATCCCCATTTCTTTTTTCCAGTTTTTAGACGATGTTTTTAATTTAAACGATAGCTTTTATGTTGCTAGCGCTGGATTCATTAGCAACAGACTTAACGCGGCCCTAGGCGAATTCTACTTCGACACCACCTACATCGACCTAGCCACCAACAACCCCTTCTGGGACGCAGACGCAGGCAAGCCCAAGCCTGTCCTGCAAGTGCTGGAAGAAACCGGCAACACACCGCTGATTGCCATGCCGATTCGTGCGGATGATGCGGGGCGCAACTACGGTACAGGTGGTGATTTTACGGTGAACCCAGGGCCGTTTATCGGGGCGCGTGGGGCGAGTGAGTTTTGGGCGCGGAGTGCGGATTTTGATGGGAGTACGGGGTATATGAG
>NZ_JAMZBE010000250.1:0-2639 GCF_024158645.1 Halomonas sp. 707B3 | reverse complement strand
GGCTTGCGAAAGCCAACTTGCACGGGGCGAATGATCAAAAAGTGCTCGCTGGCGGTGATAGGGAAAGTGTCGGCGCCGGCTTCACGGATTCAGGTATAAAGTAGACTGCCTAGCAGAAAAGTGCTTTGACCTGTTGATCAGGGTTTAATCGTCGCGTGATTTGGGCGTTATCAGAATAATCTGTACGTCCGTTCCTGGCCGATAACGGCAGTCCAGTCAGGACTGTCGTTTATCCTCATCAAACCTTTGTCTGTTCTGCCATTTCCCAACGTCATTTACTTCTATCCAAGCTATCTGACGTTGCTTTCAAGCTTTGCGTGGCCCAGTGGCTTTTGTAATGCTCTCAAATTGTTCGTGGGATGGTATATCAGCGAAGCTTTTTACGGCGCATCGTGTGCGTGCGATAGATAGATGCATCTAGATCAATTTCGCTTACCCACTGATGCACCGTCATGGCGAGTCAGCTTTCATCACTTGCAGAAAAAACGCCCCTTGAGCCGGGTTATTCGGTGTCCGGCAAGTTCACTTCCGTCTCTACCTGCCCGCGTCGCTGCATCCAGCGCATTACGATCCAGCACATCGCTGCCCAGCTCGCTCCAGCCGTCCAGCCAGCAAGCACATCAGTTGGCCAATGGACGCCAAGATAAACGCGGCTCATGCCTACTAACAGCGTTAGCAATATCGCCAGTATCAGAAGGTAAGCCTTCAGCCTTAGCGCTGGCTGTACGCGGGTGAGTAGCGCCGCCAGGGTGAGGTAGGTCACGGCCGACATCATTGAGTGGCCGCTGGGGAAGCTCGCGGTGTAGACCATGGCTTCATGGGGCACGAGATCCGGGCGAGGGCGATCAAAGCCCATCTTCAGCACGGTACTGAGTAGGATGCCGCCGGGCACTGCTATCGAGGTAAAGATTGCCGCTCGATAGTGTCTGGCAAGCAACAAGTAACCCAGGGCACCTAGCGTGATGAGTACCAGCACACCGACCCCACCAAGCGCGGTAAAGTCTCGCCCCATTTCTTCGACCCAACCCGGCCCAATCGGGTCGCTAAGATCTGCGGGATTGCGAAGGGCGAGCAGCAGGCTCTCATCAACGCTCTGGGTGTCGCCTTCGGTGACTTCATCGGCCAGCGCGATGAATCCCCAAACCCCGCCGGAAAGTACCGCGACGCATAACAGCATTGCTAGTTCGTAGCGGCCTAGCCGAGCCAGCAAGGAAA
Organism: Halomonas sp. 707B3; assembly: GCF_024158645.1. NCBI lineage: Bacteria > Pseudomonadati > Pseudomonadota > Gammaproteobacteria > Oceanospirillales > Halomonadaceae > Halomonas > Halomonas sp. 707B3. The sequence goes on along the minus strand of NZ_JAMZBE010000250.1, from coordinate 1,424 downwards.
CGCTATAGCGTCCCACTTGTTTTATTTTCCCCTGGTGCTTCATTGGCAACTCCTTTGCTTGATTCTGAATTCCACGAATCAATGATACGCAACGTTGGTTCAAACGGCTCTATGAGCGAACGCTGGCAAGCGGTGGCTTAATGCGGGCGGGTAGGCTTGCCGACCCTTTTGGGCCGGCTTTTTCGGGGGGAGTAAGATCAGGGAGCGATGCGGGTACTGGCGTCGGTGAAGCCGATCAGCGAAATATCCAGGTCCATGCGGTCACCGCGTGGGCCAATCATGCTGAGGGTGGCCGTACTGCCACTGCGGAGTTGCTGTAGCATCGAGGGCTCGATGGGGGCATCTGCACGGCAGCCTTGCTGCTGGCATACCTGATAGGGGAACTGGATTGGCTCACCGTTATCCACCACCAATTGCAAGCCCGCAGCCAGACGCACCCCCAACGGCACGAAGAAGCTCATCACCGGGCCATCGATTTGGGGCGGGTAGTCGATAACTACCTGCATTAAGGGCTGGTCGCTGCCGGGTTGAGTGACCATTTGCACCATCGCACAGCGGGTAGGGCCCTGATTTTCCTGGCATCGCACCTCCCAGTCTTGGAACGACTCGGTGGTGATATTCTCACCAGAAGCTGCCCCCGGTTGTTGTTGGCTGAAGGCGCTGGGTGAAAACACCAAGATCGATAACAGCCCCATCATGCGCAGGGTTTGAGTAAAGCGGTGTGGCATTGCGTAATCTCCTGTTGGTTCGTTAATGGTGGGTGATACCACCACCATGCCTGCTTGTTCGCTTGATATCCAGCATAGAGGCCATACGTCAACCAAACGAGGCGGCCTAAGGCAGATACGGCAGGGTTGAAAGGGCAGGCCTCTTTTCGACGCTTGACGCTAAGCTCTAGCAAGCTGCTACTTATACTCAGCCGTTGGTGGGGCTGTACTGGATCACGACCGCCTGTTTGTGGCATATGATAACGACCGGCACTTGGGGCTAGGTAGCGTGGATGAACGCGACGAGCGCCACGCCTGCGAAGCGCCGTATACTCTGTTGCACGTTTCTTAATTTAGGCGAACCTTTCTAATGCATTGGCGATGTGTACGACCTCTTTTCTGGCTCGCGCTATTGACTGTACTCGCGGGCTGCGGTGAAACGCCCACCGGGCGCTCCCAACTGGTGTTGGTTCCCGGCCCACTAATGGCCGATATGGGTGGAGACGCTTTTGACCAGCTACGCAACACCCAACCGATCAGCCGCGATGCGCAAGCGAACCAGCTGGTGCAGTGCGTGGCAGAAAAAATAGTGGCAGGGGCGGAGGCGAGCTACCCAGGGCTGGATTTCCCCGAGCGCTGGGAAGTGGTGCTGTTTGAAGACCCATCACCCAATGCGTTTGCGCTGCCGGGCGGGCGAATTGGGGTACACACCGGCCT
>NZ_JAMZBE010000249.1:0-2643 GCF_024158645.1 Halomonas sp. 707B3 | reverse complement strand
AGGTGGGCGCGGTCATCATTCGCAACACTCGGCGCATACGGGTGTTGATGAGCGATGCCTATCCTTACAAAGACGAACTCTCTGACCTGGTGCGTCAACTGGTTCCGGGATAGAAGCCTGGGCTCCCCCGGCCCGACTCAATGGGGGAAAGGGGGCCGTGTGTCCGGACAACAGGAATTGATCGATTATTGATCAGTCACGGCCGCCAATGAGCGGTAATGGCGGTAACCCGCACAGTCTGCGAGACTTGCTGGGGACCTATGAGAAATCCGGGCTAGGAGGCGTGGCACTATTCGTAGTGGTGACGACCTGGCTACTGCATGGCATACTGCTACAGAATCTTGCTCGGGATTTTTTGGGTGAGCGTCTTCAGCGCGAAGCCGACCATGCCGTCACGCAGCTTGAGCAAGGTGAAGCCGCCGTGCCTGCCGCGCTTGACTCGGTTAGCCAAGGCTATCAAGTCTTTCATCATCTCTACGTACTCCGCTTCAACGGCTCGGTCAGCGCTTCCGACCCACAATGGCAGCAACAGCTGGCTTCGCTGCTAGATGAAAGCGGTGATGCTCTAATAGACGTGAATCGCGGCGAGCAACACATGCTCGTCTATCGTCGCCATTTTGAATGGCAGGGCACGCAGGGTGTGCTGCTGGTGGGTGAGGACTTCTCTCAAGTAGAAGCAGGGCTTGCAACATTGCACTGGTGGGTCGGTGGGATTGCCAGCGCGCTGTTAGGAATGCTCATCATACTCAACATGTTAGCGGTTAATCGTGGACTCAAGCCACTCTGGCAACTGCGTCAACAGCTTGAAGCATTGCGAGCGGGCAAACGTGATCGCTTGTCATTAATAGCCCCTTCTGAGCTAGATGAATTAGTCGACCAGTTGAACTGGTTTATGGATGACATTGACCTTCGCTTGAAGCGCTCCAGAGAGTCGGTCGCGAACCTATCACATGCATTAAAAACCCCGCTGGCAGCCGTTACCCAAGTACTGCGTGGCAATCGGCCCATTGATGAAACCCGACGCCATAAACTGCTCAGCCGTATTGAGGATATTAACGCCCAGCTGGATGCGGAGCTGCGTCGCTCACGTATTGCAGGCCCTAACGCGGGGCGAATGGCCAACGTCACGCGTGATAGTTCACGGCTCATCGAGATGTTCCGCAGCCTTTACCCTGAGCGTATCTTCAACCTCGCCCACTCGGCAGGCGAGAAAGACCAAGTGCCTATTGAGGCTCACGACTTTTCTGAAATATTAGGCATCGTGCTCGATAACGCTGGCAAATGGTCAAATAGGTGCGTTAATTGTGTTATTGCCGTCTCCGCTACCACACTCACGCTCACCATTGATGATGACGGCCTCGGCGTTGCAGAAGAGGATCTTTCGCGCTTGGGAGAGCGTGGCGCACGACTGGATGAACGCCGTCCCGGCTACGGTTTAGGCCTGTCGATTCTTGCGCAGTTAGTTGAACGTTACTTGGGGCACTCACATTTTGAGCGTAGTCCACTGGGGGGCTTGCGCGTTACGATTACCCTGCCTCTAGCGGGTGAAGTAGCTAATTAATCATTATTCAGCTTTGTTTCAGGTTCTTCCATCAAGATGGTGCCATTCATCATTGATGGGAGTTACACATGGCACGCTCAAGCATTATTTCTCACCCGCTTTCTCGCCGGCAAGTCCTAAAAGGCGGTGCTGCCTTAGGGTTAGGTTCCGCTGCCGCAATGGGACTAACTCCCGCCTGGGCAAGCCCCTGGGGCCGTACGAATGTCTATGCACAGGGCGTCGAAGAAGGGCCCGAGATATCACTCGCTATCCGCCGTGAATCCATTCCGATTGACGGACAAGAAGCCCACCCAATTACCATTAACGGTACCAGTCCTGGCCCGCTGATTCGTTTGAAAGAAGGTCAAGACGCCGTACTGCGTGTCACCAACCTGCTGGACGAGTCCACCTCCATCCACTGGCATGGTCTTATTCTACCGCCGGAAATGGATGGTGTGCCTGGTGTCAGTTTTGCCGGTATCGCCCCTGGTGAAACTTTTACCTATCGTTTCCCTGTCAGGCAGAACGGCACCTACTGGTACCACAGCCACTCAGGTCTGCAGGAACAGCTAGGCCATGCGGGGCCGCTGATTATCGACGCCGCCGAGCGCGAGCCTATCCGTTACGACCGTGAGCATGTGTTACTGCTCACCGACTGGACCTTTGAAGAACCGATGTCGGTGTTCCGTAATCTGAAAACCATGGAAGGCTATTACAACTTCCAAGAGCGCACGATTGCTGATTTTTTCGCCGATGTACGCGAAAAGGGTTTCTCACAAACCGCCGAGATGCGCGGTATGTGGGCCCAAATGCGTATGAGCTCGCGGGATATCGCCGATGTCACCGGCAGCACTTATACCTACCTGCTCAACGGCCACTCCCCCCAGGAAAACTGGAACGCGCTGTTCAAGGCCGGTGAGCGGGTACGGCTACGCGTGATTAACGGTTCGGCCATGTCATACTTCGATGTCCGTATACCTGGCCTGAAGATGACCGTGGTGGCCGCCGATGGCCAGCCAGTGCAACCCGTGCCTGTTGATGAGTTCCGTATTGGCGTGGCGGAAACGTACGATGTGCTTGTTTCACCAGAAGATGATCGAGCC
>NZ_JAMZBE010000248.1:0-2701 GCF_024158645.1 Halomonas sp. 707B3 | reverse complement strand
CGCCGACACAGCACAAGTGATAACTTGTCACCGGTTGAGTATGAAAGGCGTTACTTTAAGAGCCTAACGGGTGTCTAGAATATCCGGGGCGATTCAGTTTTGCGAGTTTCTTAGATCTTTGGAAAGGTGTGGAGCATTCGAAAATTAACCAGAAAAAGCAGGCGGAGGAATAAAAGTGCCGCTGTTTTTAGCGTTATATCAGCGCTACCTCAAAGACCGCTCTTGGCCGAAACGAGAAATATTAATCATACAAATAAATAAAATCTGATAGTTCATGCGTGCAGTAAGTAAACAGAGCGCCTTGGCAAGGGCGCTCGCTGTTACAGAAGAGGTTTTTCGAATCAAACGGGTTCTAAGCTCTACCTGCCGCCCATACTCGCCCCGTGACCCGCTAACACTCGTACCATCATCCCGCCATTACCAGGGCCGGTCATAGACCGCCCCATGTCTGCGTCAGCTACACACCCTTGGAAAGCCCTGCCCCCAACGTGTCCTCTCATGGGTCATCTAGGTTGCTGTGTAGGTGGCATTAGCCAATTAGGGTTTTCAAATAAATCCTAATGCCCTAGTGGCTGATGATGAAAATACGTACCTCACCATAAAAACCCCATCCCTTTGAATGAGTAACGCTGTTTTTCTGGGTGAGAACCCTCGCAGTGAAGTAATGATGATTTTGAGGAGGTAAATAAATATTTCTCAACGTAACCTTGTGTAAGCAAGAGATGAGTAAGCTTTACCACGGATGGTGTGTCCGTCGCGGTATGACGATATACCCGTCGGCTTTAAAGATAGAAAGCAGCCGTCCGCTGGTGAAATTGATGGGCCGCAAAGTAACGTTTCGTTCAAAAAAATAAGTAGCAGTGCCCGATGGGGCCTGGGAGGGAACATGGCTGTCAAACTGAACCAACATGATCTGCAATTCATCCTGGATCAGATCAAAGTCGCGGAAGCGCATTCCGCGGGAACGCCGCTTGAGGAGCTTGTCGATAGTCCGCTTCTGCCCACGGGCCTGCGCACTGTTGATGGCAGCTACAACAACTTCGGGATCGGCCGCGAGCAGTGGGGGTCGTCGGGGCAGCCTTTCGTCCCCATTGCCGAGGGGTCATTTGGGCAGGGGAGCGGTGCACTGCCAGGTGGCTTCGGCTATCCCACTAACAACGATTACGGTGAAGCGGGTGACGTGGTTGATGTCGAACCGCGTTTGATCTCTAACCTGATCGTTGACCAAACGCTGGATAATCCGGCGGCAATCGCGACGGCACTCCAGCATGCGGGAATGAACGGCCAGGCGATGCTCAATGCCATGAGCTTGATCCGTGCGCAGCACGACCTCGTGCAGGTATTGGAGGGAGCGGGCATTGCGGAGGATAACCAGGTCCTCATTAGTGCCAAGAATAATCTCGACGCACTGCTCGCCTCGTACGGAGTTGAGATGGATGGCGTCACGGTTATGCTGCCGAACGTCTCCCCGGACGAGGGGCTCTCGGCTTCCTATAATTCCGTCTTCACGCTGTTCGGCCAGTTCTTCGACCACGGGCTTGATCTGGTGGCAAAAGGGGGCAACGGGACGGTCTACATGCCGCTGTCGCCGGACGACCCGCTGTACAACCCCAATAGTCCCACCAATTTTATGGTGATGACACGCGCCACCACCGATGATTCGGCGGGCAATGTCACTACACCGTGGGTGGACCAGAACCAGACCTACACCTCGCATCCCTCGCACCAAGTCTTCCTGCGCGAATACGCGATGGTCGATGGCCGCCCTATGGCGACGGGTAACCTGCTCGACGGCGACCGCGGCCTGCCGACCTGGGCTGACATCAAGGCTCAGGCGCGCACGTTGCTGGGTATTGAACTTACCGATAAAGATGTGGGGGCTGTGCCGCTGGTGGCGGTCGACCCCTACGGTGAGTTTATCCGTGGCGAGAATGGGCTCCCCCAACTGATCACCGGCTTCGACGGTGCGGGCAATCCCATCCTGACCGAGGGGAATTTGGCGGCACCAATTGACCCGTCTGTGGTCGGCGCGGCACGCACCGGTACGGCATTTCTGGACGACATCGCTCATGCCGCCGTCCCTGTGCTCGCTAATGGCGAACTGCAAGCGGATGATGATGCCGAGCCCGGCTACAGCGGCGAATTCGGCCCCCGCGGCGCTCAGACTGCCTATGATAACGAGCTGCTGGATGCGCACTATGTTACCGGCGACGGCCGTGGCAACGAGAACATCGGCCTGACCTCGATTCACCACATCTTCCACTCCGAACACAATCGCATTGCGGAGCAGGTGAAGGAGTTGGTGCTTGAGAGCGGGGACCTCGACTTCCTGAACCAGTGGCTGACCGGCCCCGACCTTGCCTCCTGGCCCAGTGCGGCCGAGATCGAGTTGCTGTCGTGGGACGGCGAGAGAATCTTCCAGGCAGCGCGCTTCACGACCGAAATGGAGTACCAGCATCTCGTCTTCGAGGAGTTCGCGCGGAAGATCCAGCCAGATATTGATGTCTTCATGGTGCAGCCCGACGCCGAGCTGAACCCGGTTATCTTTTCCGAGTTCGCGCACGTGGTCTACCGGTTCGGGCACTCGATGCTCAACGAGACGGTTGACCGCATCAACGCGGATGGCAGCCGTGATGACATGGATCTGTTCGATGCCTTCTTGAACCCACTGGCTCTCGGCTCGGACACTGTGAGCCATGAC
>NZ_JAMZBE010000247.1:0-2742 GCF_024158645.1 Halomonas sp. 707B3 | reverse complement strand
ATGGCACTGTCTGGGTGAATGGCGATAATGGCTATATTGCCATGCAGGTCAGTGGGTTAGAAGTGCTTCCGGGGGCCGGTCTCACGGATTCAGGATATAGCTTTTCGTATAATCACTGTTAGGCTCAGTTCAGATATATTTTAATAACTAGGAGAAAAATAATATGGCAAATGGAGATGCATCGTTTCCAAAGATAGCTGGTAGTAGCTGGTGGAAACTTAGAGATCTGTTCAAAAGGAAAGTGCCAGCTATAGTCACTCCTACTTATTTGGCAACGGCTCTCTCCATGGGAGAAGCGTCGGCGAGATCAAACCTGATTGGGCCCTTTAAGAAAATTGGAATAATTGATGAAGATGGTAAGCCTACCGATCGGGCATACGACTGGAGAGATGATCATAAATACAAGACCGTATGTGAAGCCCTGATAGAAGAATATTATCCACAGGAATTAAAGGACTTATTTCATTCAGCTGATTCAGACCTGCAACAGGTGACAAATTGGTTTATGAGTCATGCACGATGTGGTGAGCCAGCAGCAAAAATGTTTGCCCGTTTCTACATCCTGTTATTGAAGGCTGACCCAAAAGAAGCCGATGTGGCTGTAGCGAAGAAAGAAGGCACAAAAAAGTCATCACCGAAAGATAATAAAAAACAAGCAAAAGTGACCGAAAAGCCGGAACTTGAGTTTGTCGAAGAAAATCCTGCCACCCAACCTCCTACGGTTCCAGCTCATACTCAAACTCAAACTGTTCCAACAGTTCTGAACAATACTCCAGAACTTCATATTAACGTACAGCTACACATATCGCCCGAGTCATCCGCAGAGCAGATAGACAAAATATTTGAAAGTATGGCGAAGCATTTAAAGGATTTTAATAAGTAATACTATGATTTCATCCAATGATATCAAAAGTCTAATCACAGCTATCGAAAAAGACTGTGAAGATACATTATTACCCCCAGAGGGAGGGTTGGAGGCTATAGGTCAGCCAGTCATACCATTCACACTTATCAGAGGAACCCGAGGGTACTTGGAGCGTATTACTCACCAAATAAATGGAACATACACAAATGGTTGGTACGACTCTTGTGCAGTGATGATAAGAAGACTAGTAGAAACACTAATTATTGAATCATTTGAATATAAAAATATAGCTCAGAATATCAAGAATCAAGCCGGTGATTTTTTTTATCTCTCTGACCTAATTTCTAAAACGCTATCTGAGTCGTCATGGAACCTAAGTCGGAATGCGCGGCAGGCACTTCCAAAATTAAAAGATATTGGTGATAAATCAGCGCATAGCCGAAGATTCAATGCGGTCAGAAACGACATTGATAAAATAAATCCAGAAATCAGAGTTGTGGTTCAAGAGTTAGTCTATTTAGCGGGGTTAAAGTGAAAAGCCTAAAAAGAAAAGCAGCCGGGAAAATTGGGAGCGTCAGCGAGTAATTTTCCTCTGTTGCGGGCACTATGTTTCTATCGGAGAGTCAAGAAGATGATCAAAGAAGTTTCCAGTATCAGTGAATTAAAAGCGGCAATGACGTCTGATGCTCACGAGATAGTCACACATAACGATGCTCTGGTTAAAAAGCTAAAGGCTGTAAAGCTGGCAAAATCCTGGGGGCCTGCAGCGGTAGGAGGGATTATCGCCGCAATTCCTCTGGTGGTTACAACTGGCCCAGTTGGCGCGGGAGCAGTCGCAGCATTTGCACCGTCGGCTGGTGTAGCAACATCAACCATCGTGGCTTTGATAGTGGCGGTTGGGGGATCGATTGCTATTAGCCTGTTCTCCGACTGGGAGTATGTCGAAATCGGAATCGACGGAATAAAAATGAAGCGTAAGAAAACATAACAACCGCAGGCATGGCGACGTCTTTTACACTGCGGTTTCGCATCCATTTCAAAGCCGCGCATGCTGCGGTCGTCATGTGTTAAGGATACATAGAGAATGAGAGAGTTTTTTGAGTTTGAAGCTTTGGTAAAAGATATTTTCCGTCATCAGGGATTTAAAATTGATGATGAGAATAGGATGTACCGAACTGATAGAGGTATGGCGGAATTAGATTTCTCAGCAATCCTTCAAAACAAAAGGTATGTGGTAGAAGTTAAGTTTTATCGTCAAAGCTCTCAAAACACATCTCTTCTCAAAAAAGCAACCAAACAACTTCTCAGGTTAATGGATATAATTGATATACCTAATGGAATATTGGTTGTCTCTAGCAATGTTAGACCTGAGTATATTGAAGAGTTAGAGAAGTTGGGGATTGTAGTTATCTCCAGATCTGATTTGTTTAATATGGCGTTAGGGTCAATAGAACTATCTGAAAAGCTATCATCCTTACTTGAAGATGATGGCGAGTCTTCTTCGAAAGAAAATAAGCTGAACAAAATTAAGTCCTCAGAACCGATTGATAGGCCAAAATCAGAGGGGTTTATTGGTTTTGTTTCGAGTAAGCTATGTTTATGCACAGAATTAAAAAGTATACCCGGTGGCAAGAAAGGGTGGTCAGATTATGAGAAGAAATGCACCGAAATATTAAAATACCTATTCGATTTGGATCTAACCGGCTGGCAAAATCAGCAACGCACTGATGATGGGATTAATAGATTTGACCTTGTTACTAGAATAAGAACAGTTTCAGATTTTGGTTCTTCGTCACTTCACGTGGATTTGGCCTGATCGAATAGGCGGCCCACCGGGCTGCCAATCAGGTAGATCATGGCGATAAAGTTGGCCTCGT
>NZ_JAMZBE010000246.1:0-2758 GCF_024158645.1 Halomonas sp. 707B3 | reverse complement strand
TCCCAATATCGTGCGTATGGCGGGGGCACGCACGCTGCGTGCGCGCTTGCTCTGGTCGACGTTATTAGGCGCCGTGCTGCTGGCCACCACGGACCTCTTACTGCAGCGCTTTTCCGGCATGGTGGCGACGCTGATTCCCACCGGGGCCGTGACGGGCGCCTTAGGCGCACCGCTGCTGATGTGGTTAATTCCGCGCCTTAAACTGCAGGGCGACCGTCCTCCCCAGTCCTCCGGCGTGGTGATCACGCGCCACGCCGCGCCCCATCGGTTAGCGATAGGGCTACTGCTAGCGCTGGTGGCAGCCATGGTGGTGGGGCATTTGGTGGGGCAAGGGGCCAACGGCTGGAGCATCATCGCCCCGACGAACTGGGGCGTGATCGAGTGGCGCTTTCCGCGCGTGATGGCGGCGGCGGCCAGCGGTTTGATGCTGGCCATAGCGGGCACTATTCTGCAGCGCCTTTCGGCTAACCCCATGGCGAGCCCTGAAGTGCTGGGTATCAGCGGTGGCTGTGCCATTGCGCTGATTTTAGGGATCTACCTGCTCCCCGCCCCCAGCAATGCCTTGTTGGTGGCGATAGGAACGCTGGGGGCGTTGGCGACGCTGCTTGTGCTGGTAGCGCTCAACCGTAAGAGTGGCTTTGTGCCTGAGCGTTTACTGCTCAGCGGCGTAGCGATTAGCGCGCTGTTCGATGCGGTGCGCAGCGTGCTGCTGGCGGGCGGTGACCCGCGCGGCCAGCAGGTTATTGCGTGGCTGGCAGGCTCTACTTATTACGTGGATGTAGGCAGCGCGCTGCTCGTGGGGGGAATCGCAGCGGTACTGGCGCTGATATCGCTGCCATTCACTCGCTGGCTAGATATCATGCCGCTGGGTGCCGCCACAGCGCGTTCGCTGGGCATTGGTCTGAACCGTGCGCGCCTAGCGCTACTGCTGCTGGTCGCTGTGCTCACCGCCTGCGCCACGCTAGTGGTGGGGCCGCTCTCCTTCATTGGCTTGTTGGCCCCGCATATGGCTCGGCTAATGGGCTTCTCCCGCGCCCGCCAGCACTTAGTAGGCGCTGCCTTGATTGGTATGCTGTTGATGGTGCTGGCCGACTGGGTAGGCCGTCAAATCATGTTCCCTTATGAGATTCCCGCAGGCTTAGTGGCCTCGCTGATCGGTGGGGCCTACTTTATGTGGGGGCTACGGCGCTTATAAGCTTTGCTAATGCACCATTAGCAAGATGATTTTTTGTTATGCCGACTTGCCCTTACTCTAGCGCCTTCTTAACTCAAGCATAAGGCGAGCGGCGATGTTGGAAAGCTACCTAACGGGCTTAGTGGTGTGCGGCGGCATTATCATGGCGATTGGGGCGCAGAACGCCTATGTGCTGGGGCTGGCCGTTCGCCGCGAGTATCACTGGTGGTCGGCGGGGCTGTGTATGAGCGCGGACATCATTCTGCTCACAGCGGGTATGTTTGGTGCCAGCGCGTTTTTGCTCACCATGCCCAATGCCATGGAAGCCATGCGCTGGGTAGGCGTGCTGTTTTTGAGCTGGCTGGCCGCACAAGCACTATGGCGCGCTGCCAGCGGCCGCGAAGGTTTAAAAGCCAACAGTGCCAAAGCGCGCAGCTTACGCGGCGTGTTATTGGCTACGTTGGCGGTGACGGTGCTCAACCCGCAAGTCTACCTCGATACGCTGCTGTTAATTCCCGCCATTGGTGCCCAGCAGGAGAGCGCCGGTGTGTTCGTCGCCGGGGCGTCAACGGCGTCGATTCTCTGGTTTAGCTTGCTGGCCTGGGGCGGCGCGGCGCTGTCACCCTGGCTTTCTCGCCCCGGCGCTTGGCGCACCATCGATGGACTGATTGGCCTGATGATGGCCGCCATCGCGGTGCATCTCGCGCTCGGCTCGGCGCTTTTGTAAGGGACGAATCGCCCGGTTAAGCCTGATCGAAGTAGCGCTTGATGATATGTAATACCTGTTCAATATCGCTGTCGTTGATATCGCGATGCACTACCATGCGCGTCGCGTAGAGCAGCTCTATCAGCACGCCGTGCTCTTTAAGCCAAGCGGCCAGCGGCGCGATATGCGCTTTGTCGATCTGCACAAAGACCATATTGGTGTCCTGTGAGGTCACCTCGATGGCGGGAAAGGCGGCCAAGCCTTCTGCCAAGCTGGCCGCACGGCGGTGATCGTGTGCCAAATCCGCTACGTGATGATCCAGCGCGTGCTGGCAGGCGGCGGCAATAATACCTGCCTGGCGCATTCCGCCTCCCACTACTTTACGCCAGCGCCGGGCGCGGTCGATCAATGCCTGAGAGCCCACTAGTGCCGAGCCCATCGGCGTGCCTAACCCTTTTGAAAAGCATAGTGAAACGCTGTCGAAGGGCTGACAGAGCTGTTTTAGTGAGGTGTCCGTTGCGACAGCGGCATTGAAGAGCCGGGCGCCGTCCAAGTGAGTGGCTAACCCGTGTGCGCGTGCAAGCTCGGTGGCCTGCTGAACGTATTCGGTCGGCAGTACCTTGCCGCCAATGGTGTTTTCCAGCGCCAATAGCCGGGTACGAGCAAAGTGAAAATCGTCGGCTTTCACGGCAGCGGCGATTTTTTCTAACGGCAGGCTGCCATCTGGGGCGTTTTCAATCGGCTGCGGCTGAATGCTGCCCAATACGGCGGCACCGCCCCCTTCATAGCGATAGGTGTGGGCGCTCTGGCCCACGATATATTCATCGCCTCGCTCGCAGTGGGCCATTAATCCCACCAGGTTGCTCTGGGTGCCGCTG
>NZ_JAMZBE010000245.1:0-2770 GCF_024158645.1 Halomonas sp. 707B3 | reverse complement strand
GAGATTGAGCGCCAGGAGATTGAGGCCCGTAGCCAGCAGCAAACCTTGGCACCGTTGGTGACTGAGTTCATCGAGATAAAGTACGCACGGGCCGAAGACTTAGCACAGCTGTTGCGTGGTGGTGACGGTTTTGGGCTGCTCACTGAGCGTGGCCGCGTTAGCGTTGACCAGCGTACCAACACACTGCTCATTCAAGACACGGCCGAACAGGTGCGCGATATTATGCGGACGCTGGACCGGCTGGATGTGGCGGTGCGTCAGGTACAGATCGAAGCGCGCATCGTGATTGCCCGTGATACCGCTTCCCGAGAGCTAGGAGTGAATTGGGGAGTCGATAGCACTCGAGGCTTCTTAGAGGAGGAAAACGGCAACTTCACTCGTCGTGACATCAACCCCAACGGCATCAACCGTGCCCAAGGTGGCCTGGCGGTGGACTTAGGCTCAACGGCAGCGGCTGATACGGGCTTCAGCTTTGGCTATCTCTCAGGGGATATTCTGCTCGACCTTGAGTTGCGCGCCCTTGAAAGCGAAGGCAAAAGCCAGACGATCTCCCAGCCTCGGGTGATTACCGCCAACCAGCGCACCGCAACGATCCGCCAAGGGGAGGAGCGGGCATTCCAGAGTGTCGATGCCCAGGGCAACCCAGATACCGAGTTTAAAGAGGCAGAGCTCTCCCTTGAGGTAACACCTCAAATTACCCCGGATAACCGCATCATTATGGATTTGGTAATCAAGAACGACAGCTTCCGTGAGAGCGAGTTCGGCGGCGAGCCGCCCATTGATACCAACCAAATCGAGACCCAGGTGCTGGTCGATAATGGCCAGACGGTGGTGTTAGGCGGTATTTTGACCACTGAACAGCTGAGCCAAATAGCGAAAACACCGCTGCTGGGCGATCTTCCTATACTGGGCAGGCTGTTTCGCTATACCGAAGAGAGCAATGAAAAGGTAGAGTTATTAGTCTTTATCACTCCACGATTACTTGATGATGGTTTGGCGGTTCGCTGATGCAGGATTTACCCAATCTTTTCTTAATAGGCCCCATGGGGGCTGGTAAAAGCACGATAGGCCGCTTATTGGCGGGAGAACTATCGCGCCCGTTTTACGATAGCGATCACGCCATACAAGACCGCTGCGGTGCCGATATACCCTGGATTTTTGACGTGGAGGGTGAGCAAGGCTTTCGTCAGCGTGAAATTCAGATGATTGACGAGCTCACCCAGCTCACGGATGTCGTGGTCGCCACCGGCGGTGGCGCTGTGCTGCGAGAAGAGAACCGCCGAGCGCTGCGCGATCGCGGTACAGTGGTGTACTTGATGACCACTGTCGAGCAGCAGCTAAAACGCACCGCCAAAGATCGCAACCGCCCGTTGCTGCAGTGCGCGAATCGCGAACAGGTGCTCAACGATATGTTCGCCGCCCGTGATCCGCTCTATCGTGCTACTTCCGACATTACGGTACGTACGGATCGCCGTAGCCCCCGTGCCGTGGTGAATGAAATTTTACGCCGCGTGCATCGCCTGATTGATCCGTTAGAAACCGCCAGCGCCCCGCATAAAAAGGTATCTCAATGACAGAGCTAGCCCATGACCGTACGCTAACCGTTGAACTGGGTGAGCGCAGCTACCCCATCCATATTGGCGTTGGGCTATTAAATCGCTCAGACAGTTTTGTGCCCTATCTGGCCGGTAGCCAAGTCATGATCGTCACTAATGAAACCGTGGCGCCGCACTACTTAGACACGCTGCGTTCTAGCTTACCCGAGCATTTAGACGTGCGTGCCGTGGTGCTGCCAGATGGCGAGCAGTACAAAACCATCGAGCAGGTAGGACGCATTTGGGATGCGCTGCTGGAAGCTGGCTTTAACCGCCGCTGCACACTCATTGCCCTTGGCGGCGGTGTGATTGGCGATATGGTGGGCTATGCCGCTGCTTCCTATCAGCGCGGGGTGGCCTTTATTCAAGTGCCCACCACGCTGCTTTCCCAGGTGGACTCCTCGGTGGGTGGCAAAACCGGTGTGAACCATCCGCTGGGTAAGAACATGATTGGTGCGTTTTGGCAGCCCAAAGCCGTGGTGGTGGATATTGCTACTCTCACCACGCTGCCCGCTCGGGAGCTCTCAGCGGGGCTTGCCGAGGTAGTGAAGTACGGTTTTATTCGCGATGCGGCCTTCCTCGCTTGGCTTGAGCAGAACATGACGGCGCTGCGCCGCGTTGAGCCTGAGATCGTTGCAGAGGCCATTGCCAAAAGCTGTCAAATCAAAGCCGATATTGTGGCGGAAGATGAAACCGAGCAGGGCGTTCGTGCGCTGCTGAACCTTGGCCACACGTTTGGCCACGCCATTGAGGCGCATCAAGGCTATGGCAAGTGGCTTCACGGTGAAGCGGTGGGGGCAGGTATAGCCATGGCAGCGACACTCTCCCACCAGCTTGGGTGGATTAGCCATGAGGCGCTTGAACGTACCAAAATGGTGATTGAAAGCGCTGGCCTGCCGCTGGTCGCGCCAACGGGAATGTCGTCTGATGACTTCTTGGCGCGCATGCGGCTGGATAAAAAGAACGTGGATGCGCGCTTGCGTCTGGTGCTACTGAACGACTTGGGAGACGCCTGTGTCAGCGATTCAACGCCTGCCGAAACGCTTCGCCACCTATTAGATAATTACCCTCGCGGCCAAGGCGTCGTTGGCTAACCCACTATCTACTCTGAAACCCGCCTTTTAACGGCGGGTTTTTTTATACGTACTTGCTTGAGATTAGCGGGTGGATAATGG
>NZ_JAMZBE010000244.1:0-2847 GCF_024158645.1 Halomonas sp. 707B3 | reverse complement strand
GCAGCGGCTCAGCTACATTAATAGAACATTAAGCCATTAACGTTGGATTAATGGTCATCAACACACATGGTAGCTATTTACCTTGGTGCTTGGGTCAGTGACAGCCATTTGGGGTAAATCACAGGAGTTACGCCATGAATGCAGTAACAACAAAAACACACGACCACTCATCCGGTGCGCCGAACGTCAAAATCATTATCAATAAGGTAGGGATGGAAAGACCACGTGCTTGGCTAGCCGCAGGTATGGAAGATTTTCGTCGTGCGTCCGCTATTAGCCTCGCTTACGGCATGTTTTGGGTGGGGTTGAGTATTGCCATTACCCTTGGTGCTTACACGCTGGGTTACTGGTATTGGCTATTGCCAATGATTGCTGGCTTCATGTTTATCGGGCCACTGGTGGCCGTTGGTTCCTATGGCATTAGCCTTGCCCTTGAGCGCGGACGTACCCCGAACTTGGGCGATGCGTTTGGTAGCTGGCGGCCCCATGCTGGGCAACTTGCCATGATGGGCGTCATGATGATGATCTTCTTTCTCGCCTGGATACGCCTAGCCACGCTGCTGTTTGCGCTGTTCTTTGGATTTGAAGTGCCCAGCCCGGCAACGCTATACACTACGCTGGTAACCACGCAGGAAGGCCTGAGTATGCTGGCCGTTGGCACGGTAGCAGGTGGTGTGCTGGCTTTTGGTGCTTTCGCGATCAGTGTGGTGGCCATCCCGACACTGATGGACCAAGACCTGACGTTTATGGAAGGCATTGAAGCCAGCGTACGCTGTGTAGCTCGCAATTTCCGGCCCATGCTGCTGTGGGCGGCCATTCTTACTGGCTGTGTGTTAGTGGGCGTTATGACGTTCTATATTGGCTTGGCGCTGATTCTGCCCGTGCTTGGCCATGCAAGCTGGCACGCTTACGAAGATCTAGTACGGTTTGAACCGGTCGAACAGCTGAAAACCTAGCGGCTAATAAACGCCAGGGTTACTCACTGCTTACCAAAAACATCGTAATTAGCCTGACCTATGAATTGAGATGGCGTACCCTAAACGCCATCTCTTTTTTATTGCTTTGAGCGTGCGTTGGCGGTCACGGTTTCGTCGCCTGGGGCACTGCGATATGAGGAATCAGTAGTGAAAGCGTTGTTATTGGGGTGGATTATGCTGGCGTTCAGCATTCCCCATACGGGGCTCGCTGAGACAGCAGATTCGCTGGCGGCACCGAGTGGGCCAGTGATACTCAAACTTGATGGTGATATTGCGGTGACCAATGTGGGCGAAGAAGCCCATTTTGATCGCGCGATGCTTAGCGCACTTCCGCAGCATGAATTTACGACAGGAACACCGTGGACGGAAGGGAACAGCCACTACCGTGGGCCGCTTATGCGTACCTTGCTTGAGCAGGTAGGCGCGGAAGGCAAGATCATTAACGTCGTGGCGCTTAACGGGTATGAAGCTGAAATTCCCGTCGCGGATTTCTACGACTACGATGTGATTTTGGCCTTAGAGCGTGACGAGAAAGCTATTCCTATACGTGAGTACGGGCCTTTATGGGTACTTTATCCCTTTGATCAGGATAAAGCGCTGCTAAGCGAACGAATGCGCTTTAGAGCCGTATGGCAGGTAATGCATATTAATGTCCGCCAGTGAATCCGTCACACGAGCGCCTCGACTGCTTCGCTATCCACGCCGCCTCAAGCTGGTGGCGATTATTACCGTACTTTTATTTGCGGCCGCGCTGGTGGTGGCCGCTTTATCCGCATGGCGACAGGATAATCTGACGCAAAGTCTGCGAGAAGATACGGCCTGGGTGGTCTATAAGCTCGACCGTGACGCCGTTCAACTACTGAACCACTTGCTGGCGGAAACACGGGGTCCCCTCTCTCCCGCCGCCCAGGATGAGCTAAACCTACGGTTTGAACTCCTCTATAGCCGGATCACCCTGTTAAGAGAAGGGGAGGTCAGCTCGCTGCTGCAGAGTATCAGTTCGGCAAGGGAGCTGCTTGACCAAATCCAGCGGCAGCTCGACAGCTTAGACCCTATGTTTGAGCCGCATGATGAATTGGCACGAATGCCGGTCACCGCTTTGGAAAGCGAGCTGCAGGTGCTTACACGGCTTACTGAGCGCTTTGTTATTGCCATCAATGGCTACTTGGCTGAGTCCGCGACGGAAGAGCGAGCGCTGCTCAGCACGCTCTATAAACTCTTAATGTCACTACTGATAGGTATGAGCCTAGCGGTGCTGCTGGTGATTATCTTTTTGGTGCGTGAAATGCGCGAAAGTGCTGCGGCACGCCGGGAACAAGAGCAGCTTAGTAAACAGCTTCAGGTAACGGCCAAGCAGGCCCAAGCCGCCAACCATGCTAAATCTGATTTTCTAGCAATGGTAAGCCATGAAATCCGCACGCCGCTAAACGGTGTGATCGGCATGAGCGAGCTCTTGCGTGAACCGGCAAGCCCCGCCCAAGTAGAGGATTACGCCCGCACCATTCACGACAGTGCCAACCAACTACTGGCGATGATTAATGAAATTCTCGATTTTTCTAAAATTGAGGCAGGCCACTTAACCCTTGAAACATCGTCCACGGCCATAAACCCTCTGGCAGAGGGGGTGATGGCACTGTTTGAGCCAAGAGCCCAGGAGAAAGGGTTGCGGCTTTCATTACACGTTGACCCGCTAGTACCTGGGTGGGTCATGATCGACGCGGGGCGACTGCGCCAAATTCTGCTCAATCTTATCGCCAATGCCATCAAATTTACTGACCCAAGCACCAAGGTAAATAGCTACCATGTGTGTTGATGACCATTAATCCAACGTTAATGGCTTAATGTTCTATTAATGTAGCTGAGCCGCTGC
>NZ_JAMZBE010000243.1:0-2963 GCF_024158645.1 Halomonas sp. 707B3 | reverse complement strand
CTCGCTCACTGGCAGGTGGCGGGTATCGATACCCCTTTGACCCAGCGTCTGGATGGCCTGACACGGCTGGAAGAGGGGCAGGTCTCGCGCTTGGGAATCGCTGGTCAGCGCTGCCACCTGTTTGATGCCAACGGCAATGCCTGCCCGCGCCAAGTCGCGGTGGATGGGGTGAGCCGATAATTTTTTAAATAATTAAACTTTTTTTAAAAAAGAGTGCATCCAATCGGTCTCCTTGTGTGTATCCCCTATACAGCCGCTATTTAAAGCGGTTGATACAAAACCCAAGGAGACTGAAATGACCATCCAACATATGACGCGTGCTACTCTCGCCGCTACCTTGATTGCATCCTTCAGTCACGTCGCGCTGGCTGACATGACGCCCGCCGAAGTCCAAGTACCGGACGGCAATACCGTCGCTCTCGAAACCGTGGGCGTTGGCGCTATTACTTACATGTGTGAAGCCAAAGAAGACGGCACCATGGGCTGGGTATTCAAAGGCCCGCACGCTGCGCTGAACGATAGCGAAGGCACCCAGGTAGGCAGCTACTACGGCCCGCCCGCTACTTGGGAAGCCCTGGATGGTTCTAAAATTACCGGCACCCAGCTAGCCGTGGCGCCAAATGGCGATGGCAACATTCCGTTGCAGCTTGTTGAAGCCAACCCGGCTGAAGGCGAAGGCGCCATGAGCGGTGTTAGCTACATCCAGCGCCTGAACACCCAAGGCGGCGTTGCCCCTGATGTTGCCTGTGACGAGGGCCACGAGGGCGCCACTGCCGTCGTGACGTATCAAGCCGACTACATCTTCTGGACCGCGAACTAAGCGTTCCAATACTGACTCACCTTTATTAAGTTCAGTAAGGCTAGGGACTCGTATCCAGGCTCCCTAGCCGCTATGCTTCTGGCAGTGCGACGACCGATGCCGGCGCGTTCCCAGGGAGCGAAGATGTGTCTGAACGCGATATGTCTGAAACAGGTAAGGCTAACACCATTAGCACCGAGAACGGCCACGTAAGGCCCACTCATGAATTCGATTATGCTGATGCGCTCGCCCGCTGCGCCCGTGGGGAGCACGCAGCGCTACAACAGCTTTATCAGTACGAAGGTGCCAAGCTGCTTGGTGTTGTTTTGCGCATTGTGAAAGACCGAGGCATGGCTGAAGACATTGTCCACGATGCCTGCCTGAACATTTGGCAGCGCGCTGACAGCTTCGACCCTCAAAAAGGGGCTGCCCGTACCTGGATCTTCAGTATTGCCCGCCACTTGGCGCTGAATGCCATCCGTGGCCGTGACCGCGAAGTGAGTGTCGACCTGGATGACCCCCACGAACTCGATGACGACGACACCTTCCAGCAGGCGTCGCGGGTGACGGACGCCTTCGATTGGCAAACCGGCCAACGGATGGACGAGTGCCTGCAGCAGTTGGAAACCGAACGCCGTAACTGCGTGCTGCATGCTTATGTGGATGGTTTGTCCCATGCAGAGATTGCGGCGCACACGGGCGCGCCGCTGGGCACCGTAAAAGCCTGGATTAAGCGCAGCCTACTTCGCTTACGGGAGTGTATGGCATGAGCCCTTCAAACGAACCCGATGACCTTCATGCCCTAGCCGGGGAGTACGTGCTAGGCACACTGCCTATGACCGAGCGCGAAGCTTTTGAGGCGCGTTTAGCCAACGACCCTGAGCTGCAAAAAGCAGTGGCGGATTGGGAAGAGCGTTTCTTTCCCTATACCGCGATGGTGGAGCCGGTCACGCCCTCCGATTATCTCTGGCCGCGCATCGAGCGCAGTCTGAAGGCATCGTCTGCGAGCGCCTCGCGTCCGATACCTCATCGCACGCCGAGCTCCCATGTGCCGCGTCGTCGCTTGGCGCATAGCCTGCCGTTTTGGCGTGGGGTGGCGGGGGTCAGTGTCGCTGCTGTATTGGCAATGAGCGTGATGCTGACGAACGTGGTCACCGGACCCTCAACACCTGAGTACATGGTGGTGCTGTTAGCGCCGCAAACTCAGTCGGCGGGGTGGGTGGTACAGACCGCGAATCGCCAGGAAATTCAGTTGATTCCCTTGGGCACGTTTGAAGTGCCGGAGGGCAAAGCGCTCGAGTTCTGGACCAAGGCCGATGATTGGCAAGCGCCTGTCTCGCTGGGGCTTGTAGAGCCAGGGCAACCGCTGCGCCTGCGTTTGGATCAACTGCCACCGCTTGAGGATAACCAGCTGTTTGAGCTGACGCTGGAAGATGATTCTGGCTCGCCCACCGGGCTGCCCACCGGGCCCATTGAGTTTATTGGCCGCGCGGTAGAAATCTAACATCGCCACCCCTGGTGGCGACGTTCATTGCAAGCTTCTGTTAAAAGAAGCTTAATCCGACCTGGAAGAGGCGCTCCACGTCGCGAATGCGCCGCTTGTCGATCACAAAGAGAATCACGTGGTCGCCGCTCTCCACCCGCACGTCACCATGGGCGATGAGCACTTCTTTACCGCGTACGATGGCACCGATAGTGGTGCCTTCGGGCAGGTCGATCTCGGCAATCGTACGGCCCACCACTTTTGACGACTGCTTATCGCCGTGGGCGATGGCCTCAATGGCCTCCGCCGCGCCCCGGCGCAGGGAGTGCACATTGACGATATCTCCCCGGCGCACGTGGGTGAGTAGGCTGCCAATGGTGGCCTGCTGGGGGGAAATGGCGATGTCGATATCGCCGCCCTGCACCAAATCCACGTAGGCGGCGTTGTTGATCAGTGTGAGCACCTTCTTCGCCCCCAACCGCTTGGCCAGTAGCGACGACATGATATTCACTTCGTCGTCGTTGGTCAGCGCGCAGAAGATATCGCAATCCTCGATATTCTCCTCTTCCAGCAGCCGCTTGCTGGTGGCGCTGCCGTGGAGCACTACGGTGCGATCCAGCCGCTCGGAGAGCGTGGTGCAGCGCTCCAGGCTGTGCTCGATGATCTTGACCTGATGGCTGT
>NZ_JAMZBE010000242.1:0-2979 GCF_024158645.1 Halomonas sp. 707B3 | reverse complement strand
TGCTCGCAGCGTTAATGCTTGATGGGCGTCATCAAACAGGCCAGACGCTTTCATCAAACGGTATGCCGTAGGTGCCGCTGCAAAATTGGTGATGCGGTGGCGCTTCATAAATGCCAGCGCACCCTCTGCACTGAACCCTGCTTCACAGAAATGGGTTGTAACACCCAGTAAGAGCGGCCCAGCAATAGCGTAATAGAGACCATAGGCCCAGCCAGGGTCCGCCATATTCCAGAAGCGGTCATCTTCACGAAGATCAACCGCCAGCTCCATATAGAGCGCAAATGCGGTCATACCCGATAACGGCACCGCTACCCCTTTGGGCTTGCCCACCGTGCCGGAAGTAAACATCTGTAGAAACGGCTTATCCGGCGACAATCTAGGCGGCCTGTCGCTCATTGACGTATACGTCAACGCAGCCTGCCAGTCGTGATCGTTAGGGTGCTCTCGGGTTGCGCCGCCCACCGCCAATACCGGTGGACACTGGCTCAAACCATCGAATTTATAGCGGTTTACGCGATCGGTAATCACCAGCTTGGTGTCTGCTCGGCTAAGCCGATAATCCACGGCGTCCGGCCCAAACGCAGTGAACAGCGGCTGGTAGACGGCCCCAATGCGCCAGGTTGCCAGCACGGTAATCAGCAAATTGACCGAACGGGGCAACATGCAGGCAATTCGATCGCCCTCACCGAGCCCTTGGCTTTTGAACCAGCCCGCTAATTGGCCGCTCTGCTGATCAAGTTCAGAATAGGTCAGCGTATGGGTTTGGCCCTGGGTATCTTCATGCACTAGCGCCAATACATCACCACGCCCTTGGCGCACATGCCGGCCACAACAGGCGTCAAAGGCGTTTAAATATCCATCCTGATGGTCGTCAAGCTTGGCGACGACGCTATCAACCGAAAAGCTTTCAAGAAAACTCGAATACGGGGGAAGTGACGTGGATGTTGCTGTCATGACGGCTCTCTTATGTTGTTGGTCGTGAGCACCCGGACAGGCAGGATTCAACGTAGTGTTGGCATTATTGTGCGTTTACGTTAACGGAAACCTACCGATAGACCAACGCTAAAAGCATTTACCCAAGAGCGCAAGCCACAAGCGCGGCTATGAGGTTAGACGTTGGTCGATTGGGAAGAGACAGCGCCAAGCATTAGCGCGACAGGATCATTGCCACAAGCTCATCAGCAAGGTCGTCTGGGGTGCGCGGGCCGTTGGGGTCATACCAACGAACGGTCCAGTTCAACGCGCCTAAAATAAAGCGGGAAACGAGGAAGCGGTCGCCATGAATCAACCCTGCCGCCAGAGCGTCATCAATCACCTCAACCCACATCGCCTCATAAGCATCGCGTAGGTGGCTAAGGTGGGCGCTGGCGGCGGGGTCTAAACGCCGCCATTCAAACAGCGCCACCACGTGAGCATTACGATCTGCAAACAGCGTTTCCAGGTGCGCCCTTGCCATGGCATGCAGCCGAGCTTCTGCACTGTCGGGGCAAGATTGCAACGCGGCTTTTGCGATGCCTAGTGCGTTCTGGGTGCCCTCCTCAATCACTGCTGCCAGAATTTCCTGCTTATCTTTGAAGTGATGAAACAGGCTGCCGGACTTGATGCCCATTTCCTGGGCCAACATGCGCACCGTGGTGCGATCAAAGCCCTCTTGGACGAATAGCTGAGCTGCTAAGCGCGTCAATTCCTTGCGGCGAGGAGATGCATTCATTACATTCATGTCATTTACACTAGCGCTTGCTTGGTTACTTAGGAGAAGACCACAGCCCCGCGAATGGGTCAACGCATCGCTAATCACTCAGCCAGATAATCACAAAAAATCTATCAGGAGATAGACAATGAGTAGCGCTACCGACGTCGTCTTTTTATCCGCCGCCCGCACCCCAATGGGCGGTATGATGGGCAGCCTTTCCAGCATGAGCGCCCCCGAACTTGCCGCAGTTGCCATCCGTGCCGCTATTGAACGCGCAGGTATCGACGCTGCCGCTATTGAAGAGGGCATCATGGGCTGCGTTTTGCCTGCTGGCGTTAAACAGGGCCCCGCACGCCAGGCGATGCGCCAAGCAGGCATTCCCGATGCCAACGGTGCCACCACCATCAATAAACTCTGCGGGTCAGGCATGAAAGCCACCATGCTCGCGCATGATTTGATCAAGGCCGGTAGCGGAGAGATTTTATTAGCAGGCGGCATGGAGTCTATGTCGAATGCGCCTCATGTACTCACTAAGGCACGCGGCGGCTATCGACTGGGCCACGGCGAGCTCAAAGATCATATGTTCCTGGATGGCCTTGAAGATGCCGAAACCGGCAAACTGATGGGCGTCTTTGCGCAGGATGTAGCTACAGAGCGCGGCTATACCCGCGAGCGGCTAGACGACTTCGCCATTGCTTCGCTTGAACGAGCGATGGCCGCCACCAACAATGGCGATTTAGACGCCGAAATGGCCCCTGTCACGGTCACCACGCGCCAGGGCGACACCGTTGTTTCTCACGATGAACAGCCCTTCCAAGCCAAGCTGGATAAAATCCGTCAGCTGCGCCCCGCGTTTGCAAAAGATGGCACCATCACCGCTGCCAACGCCAGCTCTATCTCCGACGGAGCGTCGGCCCTGATTCTTGCCAGCCAAGAAGCAGCCCAGCGTCACGGCATCAAACCGCTGGCCAGAATGCTAGGACATGCCACTCACTCCCGTCATCCAAGCGAATTTACCATCGCCCCTGTAGGCGCAATTGAAAAGCTGATGAAAAAGCTTGGCTGGGGCGTTAACGATGTCGATCTGTTTGAGATCAATGAAGCTTTCGCCGTCGTGACCCTCATGGCCATGGACGACCTGGGTTTACCCCATGAGAAGGTGAACGTGTTTGGCGGTGCTTGCGCTCAAGGCCACCCTATTGGCTCCACCGGCTCACGTATTATCGCCACGCTAATTCATGCCCTGCGCACGAAAGGCGGCAAACGCGGTATTGCAAGCCTTTGCA
>NZ_JAMZBE010000241.1:0-3031 GCF_024158645.1 Halomonas sp. 707B3 | reverse complement strand
TCGCACCGGTGCCTGCCAAGCGGGCACCCGCTTCATCAGCCCGGTACTCGCGGTAGCGGGAGAACCAAGCCACAATCGCGGAAGCGACGATGCCAAACACAATTTCTGCCACCATCACCACCGCAAAATAGCCTATAAAGCCCAGGCCACCTTCGCCGTCGCTGCGGCTTTTCAGGAAGCTATCGACCAAGTGGGCGACAACGCGGGCAAAGAACATAACAAAGGTGTTCACTACGCCCTGAATCAGCGCCAACGTCACCATGTCACCGTTAGCCACGTGGCCAATTTCGTGCGCCAGCACCGCGCGAACTTCTTCAGGACGCATGCGGTTGAGCAAGCCCGCCGATACCGCTACCAGGGCATCGTTTTTATTCCAGCCGGTGGCAAAAGCGTTGGACTGCTGGGCGGGGAAGATGCCTACTTCCGGAGTTTTAATGCCCGCTTCCCGAGACAGCTCGGCCACGGTATCCACCAGCCACTGCTCGGTGGAGTTCGACGGGTTTTCGATAATCACCGTGCCGGTTGAGCGCTTCGCCATCCATTTAGAGATAAACAGCGATACCAGCGAGCCCGCCATGCCAAACACAAAGCAGAAGATCAGCAGGCTGGTGAAGTTAATACCCTGGCTGTTGAGATAGCTCTCAACGCCAAACAGCCGCAGCGTAATGCTGGCGACCAGCAACACCGCTAAGTTAGTGGCTAAAAACAGCACGATTCGCATCATGGATGAAGATCTCCCTCAAGGTCATAACAAGTGTTAATGGAATGATGGCTTAGATACGTGCATTTCATGTCAGTTTCAAGTCGCTGGTTGAGTGTCGATAGCTGCTGCCGATAACTACTGGCGATAGCGAGACAAGAAATTGGCAAAGCGGTCAAGCGCGTCACCGAGCTGGTCGGCCCAGGGCAGCGTGACAATGCGCACGTGATCGGGTTCTGGCCAGTTAAAGGCGGTGCCCTGTACCAGCAGAATTTTTTCCTGCAGGAGCAAGTCCAGCACCAACTGCTGGTCATCTTTAATATTGAACACTTTGGGGTCTAAACGCGGGAACGCGTAGAGCGCGCCTTTGGGCGTTACACAGGAGACCCCAGGAATTGCGTTGAGCTTCTCAACGGTAATGTCGCGCTGGGCCAGCAAACGCCCGCCCGGCAGAATTAAATCGTTGATCGACTGATAACCGCCTAGCGCCGTTTGAATGGCGTGCTGGGCAGGAACGTTGGCGCATAGTCGCATCGAGGCCAGCATGGTCAGGCCCTGAATAAAGTCCTTCGCCCGCTGTTTCGCTAGAGTGCCGGAAATCGTCATCCAGCCAGAGCGAAAGCCCGCGCAGCGGTAGCTTTTAGACAGCCCGTTCATGGTGATCACCAGTTGGTCATCGTCGGCCAGCGCGCCGGTAGCGGTGTGTTCAACCCCGTCGTAGAGAATCTTGTCGTAGATCTCATCGGAGAACACCACTAGATTGTGCTCTTGGGCGATATCCAGCACTTCCCGCACCACTTCCGGTGGGTAGACCGCACCGGTGGGGTTATTGGGGTTGATGATCACAATGGCGCGGGTACGGCTGGTGACTTTGGCACGAATATCGGCCATATCCGGTGCCCAGTCGGCCTGCTCGTCGCACAGGTAGTGCACGCCATGGCCGCCGGAAAGGTGGGCGGCTGCGGTCCAGAGCGGGTAATCCGGCGCGGGGATCAGCACTTCGTCGCCGTCGTTTAACAGCGCCTGCATGGCCATGACGATCAGCTCGGAAACGCCGTTACCAATATAGATATCTTCGATACCCACCCCAGGAATCTGCTTACGCTGGCACTCCTGCATAATCGCCTTACGGGCGGAGTAGAGGCCTTTGGAATCACAGTAGCCCTGGGCGGTGGGCAGATTGCGCATCACATCCTGCAGAATCTCTTCCGGCGCTTCGAAGCCAAACGGGGCCGGGTTGCCAATGTTGAGCTTCAAGATTCGCTGGCCTTCCTCTTCCAGGCGCTTGGCGTGGTCGAGTACCGGGCCGCGAATGTCGTAGCAAACGTTGTGCAGTTTGTGTGATTTTTTCAGCGTGTGTGATTCTCTAGGCTGCGGGGTGTCCATGGGGTGCGTTATCCAAAAGTGTCCAGTGCCGTGGAAGTGTTTGACGTGTGGCTCATTATGCGTCGGATGAGGCCGGGCTGTCTTGGTCGTTTTGCGCTGGCGGCGGTGGAATATCTGCCGGGGTTTCCAGCGTGACGCGGCCAAGCTTGCCATCGCGTAACTCATGCAGCAGTACTTCCGCGCCGCGGTGCAGGTCTACTTCGCCGCCAGGGCGCAGGCCGCCGCGTTTTCCGGCGATCTCTTTGAGAATGGCGTGGCCGTCAAACCCGGCAATAGTAAGGAAATCAGGCTTCTTCGGGCCGTCGGCGTCGACTTCCTCCACCACGGGGGCTTCGTAGGTGGGCAGTTCTTTCAGCTTGTAGCGGGCGGTTAGCTCGGCAGGGTAGCGTTTGGCGAGCTCCGCGCTGGCCACAATAGCCACATCGGTATACTCAATGGCGGTATCGCGAATCGCGCCGCTGGCCGCCAAGCGGTAGGCGCTGGCTTGGTCTTCGATTTTGGGCCAGAGCACTCCAGGGGTGTCGATCAGCGCTACTCGGCCATCAATGCGCACTTTTTGCTGGCGCTTGGTCACCGCAGGCTCGTTGCCGGTTTTGGCAATTTTGCGCCCGGCCAGGCCGTTAATCAGCGTCGATTTCCCTACGTTGGGAATGCCCATCACCATTACGCGCACGTCGCGGTCGGCGCGCACCGCCCCTGCCAGCTCGTGGCAAAGCTTAGGAATCTTCTTAAGCTCGCGGGTATTGGTGGTGGTAATCGCCAGGGCGCGAGTGTCTTCCTGGGCGTCAAAAAAGGCCACCCACTCGTCGGTACGGGCGGGGTCTGCCAAGTCGGCGCGGGAAAGAATTTTCAGCACCGGCTTATGGCGGGTCAGCTCGGCCAGCATGGGATTTGCGCTGGAGTAGGGCAGGCGCGCATCGAGCACCTCGATCACCACATCAATTT
>NZ_JAMZBE010000240.1:0-3033 GCF_024158645.1 Halomonas sp. 707B3 | reverse complement strand
TCTACGCACTTCCTGGTGTTTGTCAACCGCTGTTTTCAGCGAGTGAAGCGAGCGATCTAAATGACAACCAGACGGCTCTAACTTCCTGACAAACCAGAGGTTTTTCAACCTCCTTCACCGCTGGTAACGCTGGGCGTCCCCGGCAGCGGATGCGTACTTTACGGATTCGCGGCCGGGTTGGCAAGAGGGTTTTGAAAAAAAAGCGGCAGACGATGCCAAAGGCAAGTCTGCCGCAAACCACCGATCAGTACCCTGACCAGAGAGTGCCTGGTAAACGCCTAGGCTTAAATCTCAAAGCCCAAGCCAAAATCTTCGCTTGAGATGGCCATTAAGCTGCCCGCTCCCGCTTGGATCATTGCCGCGTGCGCTTTGGTACGCGGTAACAAGCGCTGGTAATAGAACCGCGCTGTATTCAACTTTGCCTGATAGAAAGCGGCATCATCACCGTCCTGGGAGGCAGCCGCCTGCTTGGCAGCACGTGCGAACAGGTAAGCAACTGTCACATAGCCTGAGTACATCAAGTAATCGACGCTGGCAGCCCCTACTTCTTCACGGTCCTGCATCGCTTTCATACCGATGCCCATGGTGAGCTCGCCCCACTCGGCGTTCAGCTTAGCCAGCGGCTCAATAAACTCTTTTAATGCGGAGTTATCCGCTTCTGCTTTGCAGAACTTGTGAATCTCTTTGGTGAATACCTTCAGCGACTCACCTTGACTCATCAGCACTTTGCGCCCCAGCAGATCAAGCGCTTGAATACCGGTCGTACCTTCATAGAGACGTGTGATGCGCGCATCGCGCACCAGTTGCTCCATGCCCCACTCCTTAATAAAGCCGTGACCACCAAAAATCTGCACGCCTTCATTGGTACACTCGAAGCCTACTTCCGTCAGGAAAGCTTTGACGATGGGTGTTAATAGACCGAGCAGCGTCTCCGCTCGCTCTTTCTCCTCGCCCGGCGCGCCGTGCTCAACAATATCGAGCATTTGAGCGGTATACAGCACTAGCATGCGGCCGCCTTCGGCAAAGGCTTTTTGTGTCAGCAGCATACGGCGTACATCAGGGTGCACAATAATAGGGTCAGCGACTTTATCCGGCGCTTGTACGCCAGACAGCCCACGCATCTGTAAGCGGTCACGGGCATAACTTAGCGAGTTTTGGAAGCTAGCCTCCATCAACCCTAAGCCTTGGATACCCACGCCTAAGCGAGCCGCGTTCATCATGGTGAACATGCAGGCCAGGCCTTTATTCGGCGCGCCAACTAGATAGCCCGTTGCGCCATCAAAGTTCATGACGCAGGTAGCGTTACCATGGATACCCATTTTGTGCTCAAGCGAACCACAGCTGACGCCATTGCGCTCGCCAGGGTTGCCCGCAGCGTCCGGCAAAAATTTAGGCACAACGAATAGCGAAATACCTTTAGATCCTTCAGGAGCATCTGGAAGTTTGGCCAGCACGAGATGGACGATGTTCTCAGCGAGATTGTGTTCACCGGCCGAGATAAAGATTTTGGTACCCGTAATGTGATAAGCACCAACTTCAGCGGGCACTGCACGGGTTTTGATCAAACCCAGGTCAGTACCGCAGTGCGGCTCCGTCAAGCACATGGTGCCAGTCCAAACACCTTCTACCAGCTTGGTGAGGTATGTCGCCTTCTGCTCGTCGGTACCGTGATGACGCAGCGCATCCGCCGCACCATGTGACAAGCCCGGGTACATACCCCACGCTAAGTTAGTAGCGCAGATCATTTCAGAGAGCATCATCGCCAATGAGTGCGGAAGGCCCTGACCACCTTGCTCAGGATCTGCCGCCAAGCTCGGCCAGCCGCCTTCAACATACTGCTGATAGGCTTCTTTAAACCCTTTAGGAGCTTTCACCTCGCCCCCTTCCAGCAAACAACCCTCCTCATCACCGCTTTGATTGAGAGGTAGCAGCACCTCACGAGCAAAGCGACCACCCTCTTCCAAAATAGCACTCACGACATCTGGCGAAGCATCTTCACCATTGGGTAATGCGGCGTAGTGGCTTGGGTAATCAAACATTTCGTCCATCACGAAACGCATGTCACGCAGAGGGGCTTGATAGCTGGGCATGTCACTTCTCCTAAACAGGGGGCCGAAAGGGCTGGGCTTCACCAACGCCTTTCAAACACATGTTTGAAAACTAGCGCGCTCACACAATCCAGTCAAGCAGTCGTTTGAATTAAGCTAAAAAACCGACTACGACTTTGGTCACCACAAATACAAGCACCTGTTTTAAATACAAAAAAGCCTGCTCGAAATATGAGCAGGCTGACCAAGAGCGGTATGCTTAAAGCGGCTTACTGCATGCGTATTCCACCGTCCAGACGAATCACCTCTCCATTAAGCATGGAGTTGGTAATGATTTGCTCTGCTAACAGCGCAAACTCTTCAGGTTTCCCCAAACGCTTGGGGAAAGGCACTGCAGCAGCTAATGCTTGGGCGGCCTCATCAGGAATCTCGCTCATCATTGGCGTCTCAAACACTCCAGGGGCAATGGCCATAACGCGAATGGCATGTCGGGACAGTTCTCTCGCCGCTGGCAGGCTCATTCCCACGACCCCCGCCTTAGAGGCGCTGTAGGCACACTGCCCCACCTGCCCATCGAACGCCGCAATAGACGCTGTGTTGATAATCACACCACGCTCACCGCTATCACCGGGCGGGTTTTTAGCCATCGCAGCGGCCGCTAGCCGCATCACATTAAAAGTGCCAACTAAGTTGATATTGACCGTGCGTGCATAGCTGTCAAGGTCGGCAGGATTGCCTTCTCGATCCACTAACTTGGCGACGCTCACCACACCCGCACAGTGAACCACCCCAGAAAGCCCACTTTCGCCACCCAACGCCACCGCCGTATTCACCGCCTGCTGCATATCAGCGGCAGAGGTGATATCAGCGACACAGGCTTTAGCCTGAGCACCCAGCTGTTCTGCTAGATTCAACACCCGATCACTCATATCGCACAGCACTACATTGGCACCAGCGTTTACCAGCCGTTCTGCCGTGGCCGCAC
>NZ_JAMZBE010000239.1:0-3074 GCF_024158645.1 Halomonas sp. 707B3 | reverse complement strand
ATATTATTGATGGCCGCGTTCCTCATGCGGTGCTACTGGAAATCTTTACCAACGCCGGGGTAGGCACCCTGATCACTGACGCAGGTTAATCGCGACGGAGGGCAAGAGTCATGAGTGACGATCGCAAACCTCGCCGCCGCGAGCAAATTCTGCAGGCGTTAGCCATCATGCTGGAAGAGGACAGTGGCAAGCGGATCACCACGGCCGCACTGGCGCGCCAAGTGGGCGTTTCCGAAGCGGCGCTGTATCGCCACTTCCCCAGCAAGGCGCGCATGTTCGAGGGACTGATCGACTTCATCGAAGAGAGCATTTTCGCACGCATTACCCGCATTCTGGATGACATCCCCGACGCCACGACCCGCTGCGGGACGATTCTCTCGCTCCTGCTCGGGTTTGCCGAGAAGAACCCCGGGCTTGCCAGGGTGCTAGGGGGCGATGTGCTCACCGGTGAAACCGCACGGCTGCGCCAGCGGGTACACCAGCTCTTCGAGCGCCTGGAAACCCAGCTCAAGCAGGTGCTGCGGGAAGCCGAGCTGCGCGAAGGGCTACGCACCAACATTTCCGCCTCGGCCGCAGCCAACTTACTGATCGCCCAAGCCGAGGGGCGTATTTCTCAATATGTACGTAGCGACTTCAAACGCTTGCCCACCGAATATTGGGACGACCAGTGGACACTACTCTCTGGCCAGCTGTTAAGAACCACTGTACAGCCAGCTTAATAGAGAAAAACGAAAACGCCCCGAAGGTACGGCACCTTCGGGGCGTTTTGTTGCGCGACAAAATAGCATTACGCAGCGATAGCGGCGTCGCCCATTTTCTGGCGCAGTTTCTTCATGGCGTTCTTCTCGAGCTGGCGAATACGCTCGGCGCTGACGCCGTACACATCGGCCAAATCGTGCAGCGTTGCTTTATCATCGGTGAGCCAACGGCGCTGCAGGATATCCCGCGAACGATCATCCAATCCCTTCAGCGCCAGCTGCAAGCGACGAGTAGAGTCTTCTTCAAAATCGCTGTCTTCGAGCTGCGTCGCAGGGTCGGCGGACGCATCGTCGAGGAAGTAAGCCGGCGCTTGGTAGGTGCTCTCTTCATCGTCGCTTGGCGAGGCATCATAACCTGCATCAAACGCTGAGAGGCGGCCTTCCATATCGCGCACGATTTCAGGCTTCACATCAAGGTCTTTGGCGATGGCATCCACTTCGTCATTATTCAGCCATGCCAAACGCTTTTTCGCGCTGCGCAGGTTGAAGAACAGCTTGCGCTGGGCTTTGGTGGTGGCGATTTTAACAATGCGCCAGTTACGCAGCACAAACTCATGAATCTCTGCCTTGATCCAATGCACGGCAAACGACACTAGGCGCACGCCCTGGTTAGGGTCGAAACGCTTGACCGCCTTCATCAGGCCAACATTACCTTCCTGAATCAGATCTGCCTGCGGCAGGCCGTAGCCTGAATAGCTACGGGCAATATGCACCACAAAACGCAGGTGCGAAAGCACCAAGCGGCGCGCCGCTTCCAGGTCGCCTTCATCATAAAGACGAAACGCCAGCTCGCGCTCTTCCTCGACGCTCAGCACAGCGATGCCATTCACCGCTTGAATATAGCCCCCCAGGTCGTTGCCTGGTGAAAGCTGTCCCACCGGTAGAAGACTAGTGCTCATGTGCAGGTGGTCTCCCTTAAAACCTATCGTGGTTGACGTGTCGGCCTAACATTATAAAACGTGCTGCCAAACGTCCTGAATTAACTTATAAGACCTTAGTAGAAGCTTAAGGTTCAAACGACCGATGCATTCACTGCATAAGTCGCAAAACGGGGGTAGAAATTCCCGTTATCGACCGCATAACACAGCATACTGCTAAATATATGACTCACATGTAAACCTATGATGACATAAATGCTGCCTACATGCGTTAACGCGGGCGAATGCTGGAGAGATGGCGTGTTACGGCAAGCCATGCGCCCAGCCAGCCAAGTAGTGTACTGCAAGATAGCAGAATTGTAGAGCCTGTCACATCTAGCTGCGGCAAGGTGAAGCTGGCACCGTAGCTGGCCGCCAGCGCCGCTACCGGCAGTGAGAGCCAGTGATTACCCAACCCTAACAGGCCCAAGGCCAGCAGCCCGCCGCCAACGCCGTACCAGGCACCGCTATACAGGAAAGGCCGACGCACGAAGGCGTGAGTGGCGCCAATCAGCATTACCACCTCAATTTCGCGGCGACGGCTCTCCACCGCCAAGCGAATGGTGTTTCCCACCACCAGCAGCACGCCAAAACCGAACAGCACGCCCAGGGCAAGCGCCATGCGGCGACCTAGATCCGCTAAATGGCGCAGCCGCTCTACCCAGGCTAAATCAACGCGCACTTCGTCAATACCGGACAAACCCTCTAACCGCTGGGCTAGTCCAGCCATGGCGGCGGGGTCCACATTTTGCGGGGAAATGACGATGCTCGTAGGAAGAGGGTTATCGTCCAGTCCTGCGAGAGTATCATCGACACCCAGCGCCTGTTGAAAATCCGCCATGCCCTGCTCCGGGCTAATCAATCGCGTCTTGGCAACGCCGTCATCAGCGGCAACGGCTTCCTCAATCCGAGCCGCCTGTGCCTCATCAATACTCATTTCCAAATAAACGGTAAGCGTGGCGCTTTCATCCAGCTCCGCATCCAGCAGTTTGGCGCTATCCAGGGTAAGCCACAGCGCGGCGGGGAGCACTAGGGCAATGGCAATCGCCAGCATCGTGAGCAAGTTACCCAGCGGATGGCGCACCAGCCGGTAGAGGCTATCCAGCGCCATGGCGCGGTGGTGCCGCCCCCAGGCACGCAAGCGGCTGCTAAAACGTGTTTGCTGAGCGCGCGCCCCACTGCGAGGGGCTGTTTCCGAGGCAGGCGCGGCGGGCTTGGGTGTTTGGCGCTTACCCCGAGGGGCGGCACCGCTTTGGCGAGTATTGGCTGAGCGCTTCATGCAGCCCCCTCATCGGCGACTAAACGACCGTCCTGCAGACGCAGGATGCGGTGGTGCAGGCGGGCAATCAGCGCCAAATCGTGGCTAGCGATCATGACCGTAGTGCCGATACGGTTGAAG
>NZ_JAMZBE010000238.1:0-3135 GCF_024158645.1 Halomonas sp. 707B3 | reverse complement strand
GCTCTTTAACAATGTATATCATGCTGACAAGAACGTTTTCGAACGTTCTTACGTAACTTGTTTTGTGATACGTCTCAAGCGTATCCGGCAATCGTTATCATTGCGAACCCCAGACTCCTTCGGGTTATAGGGTCAAGCAATGAAGCGCACACGGTGGATGCCTAGGCAGTCAGAGGCGATGAAAGACGTGGTAGCCTGCGATAAGGTTCGGCGAGGTGGCAACAACCTGTGACCCGGACATCTCTGAATGGGGAAACCCACTCATCATCAGATGAGTATCTTACGCTGAATATATAGGCGTAAGAGGCGAACCAGGGGAACTGAAACATCTAAGTACCCTGAGGAAAAGAAATCAACCGAGATTCCCCTAGTAGCGGCGAGCGAACGGGGACCAGCCCTTAAGCATGCAACGGATTAGACGAACGTGCTGGGAAGCACGGCCGTAGCGGGTGATAGCCCCGTAGTCGAAAATCTGCGCATGTGAAATCGAGTAGGTCGGGGCACGAGAAACCTTGACTGAAGACGGGGGGACCATCCTCCAAGGCTAAATACTCCTGACTGACCGATAGTGAACCAGTACCGTGAGGGAAAGGCGAAAAGAACCCCGGAGAGGGGAGTGAAATAGATCCTGAAACCGTGTGCGTACAAGCAGTAGGAGCAGACTTGTTCTGTGACTGCGTACCTTTTGTATAATGGGTCAGCGACTTATATTCAGTGGCGAGGTTAACCGTATAGGGGAGCCGTAGGGAAACCGAGTCTTAACTGGGCGACACAGTCGCTGGATATAGACCCGAAACCGAGCGATCTATCCATGAGCAGGGTGAAGATTGAGTAACATCAATTGGAGGCCCGAACCAGGATCTGTTGAAAAAGATTTGGATGACTTGTGGATCGGAGTGAAAGGCTAATCAAGCTCGGAGATAGCTGGTTCTCCTCGAAAGCTATTTAGGTAGCGCCTCACGTATCACCGCCGGGGGTAGAGCACTGTTTCGGCTAGGGGGTCATCCCGACTTACCAACCCGAGGCAAACTCCGAATACCGGTGAGTGCGAGCGTGGGAGACACACGGCGGGTGCTAACGTCCGTCGTGAAAAGGGAAACAACCCAGACCGTCAGCTAAGGTCCCCAAATCCTGGTTAAGTGGGAAACGATGTGGGAAGGCTCAGACAGCTAGGAGGTTGGCTTAGAAGCAGCCATCCTTTAAAGAAAGCGTAATAGCTCACTAGTCGAGTCGGCCTGCGCGGAAGATGTAACGGGGCTAAACCAGGTACCGAAGCTACGGGTTCATCCTCTGGATGAGCGGTAGAGGAGCGTCGTGTAAGCCGATGAAGGTGTGTTGAGAAGCATGCTGGAGGTATCACGAGTGCGAATGCTGACATGAGTAACGATAAAGGGAGTGAAAAACTCCCTCGCCGGAAGACCAAGGGTTTCTGTTCGACGCTAATCGGAGCAGAGTGAGTCGGCCCCTAAGGCGAGGCCGAAAGGCGTAGTCGATGGGAAACGGGTCAATATTCCCGTACCGGACATGATTGCGATGGGGGGACGGAGAAGGCTAGGTGAGCCAGGCGTTGGTTGTCCTGGTGAAAGTGAGTAGGCTTGTGTCTTAGGTAAATCCGAGACGCTTCAAGGCCGAGACACGAAACGAACGGACCACGGTCCGGAAGTCATTGATGCCACGCTTCCAGGAAAAGCCTCTAAGCTTCAGATCATGTGCGACCGTACCCCAAACCGACACAGGTGGTCAGGGTGAGAATCCCAAGGCGCTTGAGAGAACTCGGGTGAAGGAACTAGGCAAAATGGTGCCGTAACTTCGGGAGAAGGCACGCCGGCGTAGGGTAAGGGAACTTGCTTCCTCAGCCCGAACCGGTCGAAGATACCAGGTGGCTGCAACTGTTTAGTAAAAACACAGCACTCTGCTAACGCGCAAGCGGACGTATAGGGTGTGACGCCTGCCCGGTGCCGGAAGGTTAAATGATGGTGTTAGGATTCGTCCGAAGCTCTTGATTGAAGCCCCGGTAAACGGCGGCCGTAACTATAACGGTCCTAAGGTAGCGAAATTCCTTGTCGGGTAAGTTCCGACCTGCACGAATGGCGTAATGATGGCCACGCTGTCTCCACCCGAGACTCAGTGAAATTGAAATCGCCGTGAAGATGCGGTGTACCCGCGGCTAGACGGAAAGACCCCGTGAACCTTTACTATAGCTTCACACTGGACGCTGATGTTGCCTGTGTAGGATAGCTGGGAGGCTTTGAAACCCGGACGCCAGTTCGGGTGGAGCCAACCTTGAAATACCAGCCTGGCATCATTGGCGTTCTCACTCAGGTCCGTGATCCGGATCGAGGACAGTGTGTGGTGGGTAGTTTGACTGGGGCGGTCTCCTCCCAAAGAGTAACGGAGGAGCACGAAGGTACCCTCAGCACGGTCGGACATCGTGCAATGAGTGCAAGAGCATAAGGGTGCTTGACTGCGAGACAGACACGTCGAGCAGGTGCGAAAGCAGGTTCTAGTGATCCGGTGGTTCTGTATGGAAGGGCCATCGCTCAACGGATAAAAGGTACTCCGGGGATAACAGGCTGATACCGCCCAAGAGTTCACATCGACGGCGGTGTTTGGCACCTCGATGTCGGCTCATCACATCCTGGGGCTGAAGTCGGTCCCAAGGGTATGGCTGTTCGCCATTTAAAGTGGTACGCGAGCTGGGTTTAGAACGTCGTGAGACAGTTCGGTCCCTATCTGCCGTGGGCGTTGGATGTTTGAGAAGAGCTGCTCCTAGTACGAGAGGACCGGAGTGGACGACCCTCTGGTGTTCCGGTTGTCACGCCAGTGGCATTGCCGGGTAGCTATGGTCGGACGGGATAACCGCTGAAAGCATCTAAGCGGGAAGCCCCCTTCAAGATGAGACATCCCTGAGACCTAGAGTCTCCTAAAGGGCCCAGCGAGACCAGCTGGTGGATAGGCACGGTGTGGAAGCGCTGCAAGGCGTTGAGCTAACGTGTACTAATGGCCCGTGAGGCTTGACCCTATAACACCCAAGGGGTCTGGTCGCAGTGATAACGAAGAGTGTGAACGCACTCAGAACACCGGATACGCATCCGCCAGCCAAGGCGCTGACGGAAAGAGACGATCACAAAACAC
>NZ_JAMZBE010000237.1:0-3200 GCF_024158645.1 Halomonas sp. 707B3 | reverse complement strand
TCGTCGGCCTGTTCGCGAGCGACACCACAGAAGCCGTCGCTGCCTGGAACCCCCAGTTAGGTGCCATCGAGGATATGGCGGATAGCAACGTGGTGTACACCTCAGCTGAGATCCCCGGCGAGATACTCGACATGATGGTCGTAAATACGCAAACCTTGGCGGATAACCCGGCACTGGGTCATGCCCTGGTAGGCGCTTGGTATGAAGTGATGGGACTCATCGAGGCAGATGATGAAAATGCGCTTGGCATCATGGCAGATGCCGCTGGCACTGATATTGACGGTTATCGTCAGCAACTTGCCGCCACCTACCTCTACACCGACCCCGCCGAAGCCATCGCGCTCATGGAAAGCCCAGAGCTGCTCAACACCATGCAGCGAGTGGCTGAATTCAGCTTCCAGCACGGCCTACTAGGCGACATGGCACCAAACGCAGAAGTCGTCGGCATTGAGACACCCAGTGGCGTCTTCGGAGACGAGAGCAACGTGCAACTGCGCTTCGACCCCAGCTTTACCCAAGCTTACCTCGACGCTCAGTAACTAGCGCCATGGGAGTAGCCACGGCTGCTCCCTCTGCTTTTATCTTCGATGGACATCCGCCATGAAGCGACTCATTAATCTAGCCCCATCCCGAGGGAGCAGATGGCTGCTGGGACTGTTGCCTTTCCTGTTATTGGCCATGGTTTACCTGAGCCTTTCCAATGCCCGACTGGCCGAGAACCCTAATGATCGGCTACTGCCCACTCCGGCCACCATGGCAAGCTCATTTTATCATTTGGCCACCGCAGAAAACGTACGCACTGGCCAAATCGTTCTATGGACAGACACTTTCGCCAGCTTAGAGCGGATTCTCATTGGCGTGGCGATCAGCGCTTTCATCGGCCTCGTAGTGGGTATTTTAAACGGCGGCATTCCGCTCATCCGCGCCAAACTCTCACCGCTGGTCACCGTCGCGTCGCTTATCCCTCCGATGGCGATACTTCCGATTCTATTCATCGCCTTTGGCACCGGTGAGGCCGCCAAGATCGCGTTGATCGTGATTGGGGTGACGCCGTTTCTGATTCGCGACCTGCAAGGCCATGCGCTGCGACTTCCCGATGAACAGCTGATCAAAGCACAAACCCTGGGAGCCAGCTCCTGGCAGGTACTGTTGCGGGTGCTACTGCCCCAACTCACGCCGCGGCTACTGAATGCCACTCGCTTGGCCCTCGGCAGCGCCTGGCTGTTTTTAATAGCTGCCGAAGCAATTGCCGCCCAAGAGGGGCTTGGTTACCGCATTTTTCTGGTTCGCCGCTACCTGTCGATGGACGTGATTCTGCCCTACGTGGCGTGGATTACGCTGCTGGCGTTCCTTCTTGACCAGATTCTCGCCTGGACATCGCGCCTTGCCTTTCCCTGGTACCACTCGGGCGAAGGAGACAAATCATGAGCCTACTGTCCGCCAAACGCCTAGAAAAGCATTACGGCCATCACGTCGTGCTTGAGAACCTTAATTTCAGCGTCGAGCAAGGAGAATTTGTCACGCTGGTAGGTGCCTCTGGCTGCGGTAAAACCACGTTTTTAAAGATGCTGCTAGGCACCGAAGCCATTTCAAAAGGCAACCTTCTGCTAGATGGTAAGCCCATTCCTAACGAACCCGGCCCGGATCGAGGGGTGGTATTTCAGAAGTATTCCGTCTTTCCACACCTGACTGTGCTGGGCAACGTGATGATGGCCGATGAGCTGCATAGTGCCAAGCTGCTTGGAAAAAGTTTTGGCACTGCCAAACGGCACGCGATTGAGAAAGCCCAAGCACGTATTGAAGAAGTTGGCCTAAGTCACGCGCTTAATAAGTATCCCCATGAGCTGTCCGGCGGCATGCAGCAACGTCTAGCCATCGCCCAGGCGCTCATGATGCGGCCACGCATGCTGTTGCTGGATGAGCCATTTGGTGCCCTGGACCCCGGCATTCGCCAGGACATGCACGAATTAATCACGCGACTTTGGCAAGAGCAGCAGCTCACCATCTTCATGATCACCCACGACCTAAAAGAGGCCTTTGAGCTGGGCACACGGCTATGGGTGTTTGACAAAACCCGCCACGACCCTCAAGCCCCGGAAGCCTATGGCGCCACCATTACCTATGACCTGCCCATTTCGAGAGACCGTCCAACGGCAGCCTTAACGGAAGCACTTCATCAGGGCGGACTGAAAACCCACACCCAGGAGACGCTGCTATGAATAGCCAGCCCGATTACACCACTCATTTACCCGGCGGGCACCACTGGTCACTCCGCCTACGTCGCGGCACAACACTAACCCTGACCGCCCAGGAGGCCAACAGCAACGTAGGATTACTCTGCTACAACCCAGAAAACCTGCTGGAGCGCTTAAACCTGCCGGACACCTTGAAGTGCCAGCACACGTTCAAACTGACCCAAGGCCACTGCCTTTACTCGGACATGGGCCGCATCTTTGCCTCGATCACGCATGATGACCTTGGCTGGCACGACAGCGTTGGCGGCAACCTGCTGCCCCAACAC
Organism: Halomonas sp. 707B3; assembly: GCF_024158645.1. Taxonomy (NCBI): domain Bacteria; kingdom Pseudomonadati; phylum Pseudomonadota; class Gammaproteobacteria; order Oceanospirillales; family Halomonadaceae; genus Halomonas; species Halomonas sp. 707B3. The sequence goes on along the minus strand of NZ_JAMZBE010000237.1, from coordinate 679 downwards.
CTGCTGGCCAAAGGCTGGCAGCCAGTGAGCTACCAGCAGGCCCACAATGACTGGACGCGCACCGGCTTCGACGCCTTCCTGGTCGAACTCGCCAAGTATGGGCTTGGCCGCCGAGACATGGCTGCCAATCTCAACCTGTTCTCTCGCGTCGAGAGCGATGACGAAGGCAAGCTGCACTATGTCAGCAACCACTGCCAGCCGGGCAACAGCGTCACGCTGCGCTTCGAGATGGATACCCTAGTGTTGTTGCATACCTGCCCCCACCCGCTGGACCCTGCCACTGACTACCCGCGCCGTGGCGTCGATATCGCGTTAGGTACGGCTGAGCCACCGACAGAGGACGATCCTTGCTACCGCTCACGGCCAGAAAACGCCCGTGGCTTTGCCAATAACCGCCTATACCACCTCGGCCTTTAAGGGGAAAACCATGATTATCGAGAGTACCTTACGCCCCGAAAACGCGCTTAGCCGCACTACCGTTAATGCGGGCGATCACTATATTGGCACCGTGAAGCAGGGCCAAACCTTGCGGATTTTAGACCTGGAAGGTAACCAAGCGGCTGACACGCTGTTCTTCAGCGCCGACGACACCGCCGAGCGCTACAGCGCCATGGATACCGTTCGCGAACAGGGAGCGGTCTATCTCACGGCGGGCTCCAAGCTGATCTCCAGCGAAGGC